>NZ_JBFACN010000002.1:445541-509978 GCF_040640875.1 Streptomyces sp. NPDC021562 | reverse complement strand
CAGACCCGGACCCTGCTTGCGCAGGTACATCACGACCGGCTCGTCGTGCTCCGAGGAGACGACCAGCTGCTTGATGTTCAGGATCAGGTCGGTGATGTCCTCCTTGACGCCCGGCACGGTGGTGAACTCGTGCAGGACACCGTCGATGCGGATGCTGGTGACAGCGGCACCCGGGATGGACGACAGGAGGGTACGGCGCAGGGAGTTGCCGAGGGTGTAGCCGAAGCCCGGCTCCAGCGGCTCGATCACGAACCGGGAGCGGAACTCGTCGACGACCTCTTCGGTCAACGAGGGACGCTGAGCGATCAGCACGAGGTATTGCCTCCAAGGATGTGCGTCCGCCGTATGACTCGGCTCCTGCCTGCGTGTGTGAAGTCGACGATCGGCGAGGCAGCCATCGGCGCGGTCCGTAGGCGCATACTAGGGGCAACATGACAAAGCCTGCTGCATCGAAGCGTCATTTGCCCACCAGTCCCTTCAAGGCCCCGGCCACGCCGACTCCCAAGCACTTCGCCGTGGGTGACCAGGTCACCCACGACGTGCACGGCCTCGGCCGGGTGGTCGGCATCGAGGACGGCATCGCGGTACTCGTGAATTTCGGCTCGGAGCAAGTACGGATCCTGGACCCGTACACCAAGATGACCAAGCTGTAGGACCGCTGTCCCCGCCCCCCGAAAGCGAGCCCCCTCATCGATCTGACCTCGCTGTTCTCCGCCCTGGAAGAGCAGACCCGCTGCACCGCGCCGACCTCGTCGGCTCCGACGACGAACCCCTTCCGAGCCCCGGACTTCGGGGACGACGAAGCCTTCTGGCCCGAGGAGGAACAGAGCTCCGCCCCGGGCCCGCGCGCGGCGTAGCGGCACACGGCCCACGCCCCCCGATCGGCGGATGCCGTCGCCGCCGTTCGGCGGTGAGCCCGGCGCTCAGGACCGGCCCCGCCGGCCGACGGCCCCCGCACCGTTCCGCCGGACGGGGCACGCCGCCCGGTCCCGTGCGGACCGCCGTCCCTGCCGGGGGCGCCCTTGCCCACCGCGAGAGCGACGAGGGGGAGGACGCGGTCGCCCGAGCACGGGAGTGCCGGGGGCGGCGCATGAGAGTCAGGGAGCGTCCGGAGCGGGTCGTTCGAGGCAGCCCTGCCGCCGGGGTGCGCCGGAGCGGTCCCGGCGTTCCGGCGGTGGCCGCCGTGCTGCGCGCGCTGCCCCGTCGGCCCTCAAGTCCGGTGCCCGCGTCACCGATGGACCGAGCAGGAACGTCGAGGACGAGAAGGGGCTGGTTCCTGTGACGTCAGTTTCGGTGCCGCGGCCGCACGCAGGCCGTGACACGGTGGCGGCCGCCGTCGAAGAACTGCGGTCCGGCCGGCCCGTGATCGTGCTGGACGACGCGGACCGCGAGGGCGAGGGCGACCTGGTGATGGCCGCGCAGTTCGCCACCGCCCGGAGCCTGGGCTTCTTCGTCCGCTTCACCAGCGGCCTGATCTGCGCGCCGCTGGCACCCGAGGTCGCCGACCGGCTGGAACTGCCGCTGATGGTCCCGTCCGCTCCCGGCACCGACCCGCTCGACGCGACCGCGTACACCGTCTCCGTGGACGCGGTCGGCACCGGCTCGGGGATCTCCGCGGCGGACCGGGCCCTGACCCTGCGGACCCTGGCCGATCCCGGCACCCGGCCCGGCCGGCTGGTCCGCCCCGGGCACGTGTTCCCGCTACGGGCCCGTCCCGGCGGCACCGCCGAACGCCGCGGACACACCGAGGCCACCGTCGACCTGCTGCGGCTGGCCGGTCTCGCACCGGTCGGGGTGATCAGCGAGGTCTGCGAGGACGACGGCTCCCTCACCCGCCCCGACCGGCTGCGCGCCTTCGCCGACGCACACGGCCTCACCCTCCTCTCCGTCGAGCAGCTCGCACCCCGCCCCCGCCGCACGGACCCGACGCCGGCATGACCCCGACGCCGCGCGCGACCGTCTTCGATCTCGACGACACCCTCATCGACACGGCCGACGGATGGCCGCGCGCCTGCGCCGCCTTCACCGCCCGTCACGGCCACCGGTGGGGCCCCGCGGACACCGCCGCACTCCACGGAAACGGCGGCTGGGCGTCGTACGTCGCCGCTCTGTGCGGTGCTCCGGTCGGCGCCGCCGAAGTCGTCGAGGACTGCACCGAGGCCATGGTCCGCGACCACGGCGCCGGTCTGGTGCGGGCGCTGCCCGGAGCGATGGAACTGGTCCGCGAGGCGGAACGGTACGGCCCGATCGCCGTCGCCACCGCCAGCCCGCGCCGTTTCGTGCGGGCCGTCCTCGACGGCCTCGGCCTGACGAGCCGACTGAGCGCGGTCGTGTGCGGCGAGGACGCGGCCCGCGGCAAGCCCGCACCGGACGCCTACCTCCACGCCGCCGCCCGGCTGGGCCTCCTGCCCGCCGACTGTCTCGCCGTGGAGGACTCCCCGAACGGCATCCGCGCGGCGGCAGCCGCGGGCCTGCGGGTCCTCGCCATCCCCCGCGACAGGATGCGGCTGCCCGTCACCCTCACCCACCTGATCACCGACCAGGCGGACACCGCCTCCGCCGCCCTGCCCGTGCTGCGCCGACTCCTGAGCGCCCGGCCCGAACCGACGGGACAGCGAACACCTGCCGCCGGGTCTCCGAGGCCGCACGCCGGGTGATGCGGGAGTCAGCCCCAGGTGATCAGTCTTCTCGGGTGTTCGAGGATCGCCGCGATGTCCGCGAGGACCTTGGAGCCGAGTTCACCGTCGACTGCGCAGCCACCCGTCGAGGACCTGGTCGAAGGCTTCCGCACGCATCTCCGCGATGTGCAGGGGAAGGGTGACACGCCACTGCGAGCGGTCCGGGCTGCGGTCGTGCGCCGCGGCCGACTCCTCCAGGTGGGGTCCACTGCTCCTTGAGGCCGACCACGCGCCCGTGTGTTCAGGCGGAGCCGGTGCCGGAGCCGGCGCGGTTCGCCGATTCGCCGGCGGCACGACGGTACTCGGCGTTGATGCGCTGCGCTTCCTCGAGTTGGTCCTCCAGGATGACGATGCGACACGCGGCCTCGATCGGAGTCCCCTTGTCGACGAGCTCCCGGGCACGCGCGGCGATCCGCAACTGGTAGCGGGAGTACCGGCGGTGTCCTCCCTCCGACCGGAGCGGAGTGATCAGCCGGGCCTCACCGATCGCTCGGAGGAAGGCCGGGGTGGCGCCGAGCATCTCGGCTGCCCGGCCCATCGTGTACGCGGGGTAGTCGTCGTCGTCCAGACGATCATTCAGAGGATTGTCCGATGTCATGTCACCTCGCTGTGCAACGCGTCGAGGGGCCCTGGTGCCGTACGGCACCAGGGCCCCGAAGGGAAATTGAACACCATCTGTCGGCCCTACTGCTGTGCCGACCTTCTGTTTCCGCTACCCGGCTCCGCAGAGGGGGGTGCGGGGGGATCGCAGCTGCTTGACCGGGGACCACCATCCCTTCCGGGGTCTTGCGGTACCCGATCCGAGGGTTCCTCGGGCCGGGCGATCCTGATGGCGTCTGCTTCAGCCATCCGCCAGTTCGTGTCTGGCGGGTCTCGTCGACCTTGTCTACGAGAAGAACCATACCCACGCCAGGAACGAAAATCTACTCCTGCAAGAGAAGATTTCACTCTTCCGGCGGAGCAGGAACCCGGGGGGAGCAACTCCCCCCGGTGGGCGGAAGCCACCTGCGGGGTACCGGGCGGGGGTCGGCCGCATAAGCTCTGCTGTCATGTCGAACCCCGATGAGTTGCTCGTCGCCATCTCCGCCGCCGTGGAGTCCGAGCGAAGCAATCAGATGTCGCTGACCGTGGTCGTCGGCGGCGCCGTCATCACCGGCCGGCTGGCTCCCGAGGCCGTGTGGCGGGAGCGGGTGGCGGAGGTCCTGAAGGACTCGGACCGCCTCGGCCCGTTCTCGGACGTCTTCGCGCGCGGTCCGCGCGGGAACCGGTCCGGGCGTGGTGAGGCGCCCACGCACCTGCACTTCCATCTCGCCCGGATCCTGCAGGGCAGCCTCGGGATCCCGGAGACGGGTGGCATGTACCGGGTCGCGATCAAGGACGTCAGCGCGTGGACCGTCGGAGACCTCATCCACTTCGACCAGTGAGACACCACCGGGAGTGACGGCCGCGACCGATGGTCACGGCCGCACGGCCGCACCCGTGACGGGCTCGGACCTGCCGCAACGGGCCGTCCGGCGGATCATGCCGGGGACGCGGGGCCCCGCACGCCCGCCCGCGGCGGATCCGCAGGACAGCCCCTGACTAACGGATCAGCACGAGAGGGCGGGTGCGCCGGACGAGGGCAGCGATCCGCCGAGGACGTCCCGCAGACGGATCCGGTCCGTGTACGTGGAACTGGCGCGGAGAACGGCGAGCCGGGCCAGAGTGATCAGAGCTGTGCTCTCGTCGTCCCCGTCGCACACGGTCAGGTACTCGACCCGGGCACTCGCCATGACGGCCAGAGCCACCTCGACGGTCATGTCGTCACATACCCGGGGCCCGCGCCCTTGACCTTGCCCTTGCCCCTGGCTGTCCTGGACGTCCACGACCGCGGTCCCGGGAGCGGGGTGCGGCATGCCGGACTGCGTCCGCGTCGGCGTCAAAGGTGTCTCCTTGGAAAGGTGCCGTCGGTGGGTACGCACAATAAGGGGCGTGGAGAATCGCGAGAACGGGTCGAGAAATGGCCGGGGAATCCCCTTGGGAATCGATCCGGAATCGCGCGAGCTGGGGCCCGCACACCCAGGTGCGGGCCCCAGCTGCGAAGTACTGCGGCAGTGCCGGTGCGTCAGGCGGGAACGATGTTCTCGGCCGTCGGCCCCTTCTGGCCCTGCGCGATGTCGAACGACACCTTCTGACCTTCCAGCAGCTCACGGAAGCCCTGGCCGGCGATGTTCGAGTAGTGGGCGAAGACGTCGGAACCGCCGCCGTCCTGCTCGATGAAGCCGAAGCCCTTTTCCGCGTTGAACCACTTCACAGTCCCGGTAGCCATGCTGTTTCTCCTTCGGAGGGCGGAGTACGGGAATACACCCTGTGCGCATTCCGTGTCGCCGTGATGATCAGCCGTCGGAAAAACCTTCTGGCAACCACACCTGCAACCGAGTTCGACAGTAGCACGGGGTGATCGGCCGTGCACGGTGAAGAATTCGCTCCGCCGGGCGGTCGAGGAATACTCGCCGCACCCCGCTCCTATTTCTCAATTCACGAGAACAGATATTGCTCCACGCGCAGGCCTCGGCAGGGGCACCGCCCCGCCTGGGCGGCCGCCCGGGGTCAGGACACGACGGAGCGCTGGGGCACGGTGCTCGCGTCGGTCGGCGTGGAGCGGATGGCGTACTGCGGTACGGGGGCGTCGTCACGGCCGGTGTCGCGCACGAGTCCGTACCGTTCGCGGTCGGCGGAGCCCGGGGCCGGCGGACTGGCGATGTCGTCGGCCGTCTCCTGCCAGGAGGAGGGCAGGACGTCGAGGTTGTAGTCGGCCTGCGTCTCGTTGAGGTGGAGTGTGACGCTGCCGTCGAGGTAGTAGTACTCGTTCTGCCACATCTGCTGGGCTCCCGGCGGGAGGGTGATCAGTCCTTGCTGCCGGTTGCCCATCCAGGTGCCGTCTGCGGTCGCGCCCGGCTGACGGTCGTCCATGCGGTGGCCGCCGCCCGAGGCCACGTGGAACAGCCTTCCTCGCAGTCCGGTCCACGAGGGCATCGTCAGCAGCCCGGGGCGCAGCCCGTACATCACGTCCCAGTGGACGGTGAAGTAGCCCTTCCCGCGCAGTACCACCGTGTCCCCGCGGTGCACGAGCTGGTAGCCGTCCAGGTGTCTCTTCAGCCCCGTCATCGTCACCGAGCTCCCCGGGCGGTGGGGCAGTGCGGCGGGCCGCCGGTCCGGCGGGGGCGCGCTGTCCACGGCGTCGACCACGGACCCGTACCGCGGCCGGGGCGAGGGAGGCGGGACGGCCGAGCCCAGTGCCGGTGCCGACCGCGACGGTGATGCGGACGCGGACGCGGATGCGGATGCGGATGCGGTGAGCGAGGGCGAGGGCGGGAGTGCCGGGCCGGAAGCCGTCGGGGCGGTGGTCGGACGCGCCGCCACGGCGGCCCACGGGGCCGCGTGCACGAGCACGCCACCGCCCACGGCGAGCAGCGCACTCGCCGCCACCACGGCCTTCACGGTGAGGCTCGTCCCCGCGGCCCCCGCGGCCCCCGCGGCCCCCGCGGCCCCCGCGCCCCCTGCGGTCCCTGTCGTCCCCGCCGTCGCGGAACCCCCACTGCCCGAAGTGGCCGTGGTGCCGGCGTGGCCGACGTGGCCGGCCGCCGCCGTGTGCGATCCCGCGGACAGCCACGGGCGCCAGGCCAGCAGCGCCGCCGGCAGGGGCAGGAGGGCCAGGGGCGCCAGCAGTCCTTCCGGAGCCAGCATGCCTTCCTCGTGGCGCACGCACCGCGGGCACTGCCGCACATGGCGGCCGAGGCGTTTGCGCCACAGGCCGCTCGGGACCCCGTTCCAGTCCAGGGTCAGCCGGGTCAGTTCCCCGCAGGCGGGCCTGGCCGCGAGGGCCCGGACGACGACACGGGAGGTGTGCAGGCGCTCCTTCATGCGCTGCACCCGAACAGCGGCTTGATGACCGGTCAGGTCCAGGGCGGAGGCGAGCTCGGCCCGGGCGAGCCGGCCGGCCGTCTCCAGCCACCACAGTGACAGCAGTTCCCGGTCGTCCTCGTCGAGCCAACGGGTCGCGCGCACGGACTCCTCACGCTGCCCGGACAGCCGCAGGTCGAGGATGACCCCCTCGGTGAAGTCGGCGGCCGGATCGGGCCGGTGCTCGGCCGCGTCGAACGCCGCTCCCGTCGTCTCCCTCCTGGCGCGCCTGCGGACGTGGTCGCGGACCTCGTGCACGGTGATGGTGACCACCCAGGACCGGAACGCCTCCGGGCGCTCCAGTCCCCCGATGCCACGCAGGATGCGCATCATCGTCTCCTGGACGATGTCGTCGACGTCGTCGCGGTACGGGTACGCACGCGCCGCGACGCTGTGGACCAGCGGAAGCGTCCGGGAGCTGAGCTCTTCCAGGGCGCCGCGATCGCCGGCCCGGGCCGCGGCTATCACGTCGGCCGCGGGCGCGGCATGCCGTGGCATCGGGTCTCCCTTCGACCTGACGCGGGTACGAAGCCCCGCTCGCGCCGACCGAACCGGGTCGCGGGGGTCCTCGGGCGATCGCCGTCGGTGTCGCACACACCGTGGCAGCGATCTCATCGTAAGGGGTGCGCGCCGACGGCCCTGGGCGGGCCGGTGGGACCGTGGCGGCCGGGGATCAGCGGGCGTGACGTGGGGACGTACGCGGACGTGAGCGGACGCGCACGAAGGCGAAGACCGCGGCGACACCGGCGAGAACGACACCCGCCAGTCCTGTGACGGCCCACGGGGCACCGGCGTTGCTGCCGGTGTCCGCCATGGTGCCGGTGTCCGCCGTGGTGCCGGTGGCGGCGCCCAGGGGGGTGGCCGCTCGGCCGGTCCGGGACGGGGAGGGCGCCGGTGTCGTCGCGGCGGAGGCGGGGAGAGCGGTGAGCACGGTGTCGGCGCCGGACCGGCTGACGGAGAAGAGCGCCCCGCCGATGGCGAGACGGGCACCGGAGACCTTCGCGGTCGTCGAACCGACGGTCAGCTCAGGGGAGTCCCGGCGGAGGAGGATCCTCGCGCCGGGGACGACCCGCAGCCTGCGCAGGATCGTGTCGCGTGCCTTGCGGAGATCCAGGACGGCCGAGGAGCCGGTCAGGGCGACCGCGCTGGATCTCCGCAGCGAGGTCCCGGAGACGATCAGGCTGCCGTTGGTCACCGTGGTGAATCCGGTGTAGGCGGCGCCGGTGACGGTGGTGGCCGCGGCTCCGCTCTGCGTCACCGATCCCGCACCGGTCACCGCCGGGAGGGTGGTGGGCGTCCTGGTGTTGCGGAGCACGAGTGAACCGTTGTCGATCAGCTTGTCGAGGGCTCCGCCGGTGTGGAGGCTCCCGTCACCGCCCGCGGTCCCGGAGCCGAGACGGAGGGTCGCATGCCTGTCGACGGTGGTGGATCCGTCGTAGTACTGCGCTGCCGCGAAGGTCACGTCGTTGCCGCTGGTGCCGGCGATGACGACGTCCCCGGCGCCGGGAGCGCCGAGGGTGTCGTGATACATGCCGCCGCCGATGGGCGCGCCCAGGGTCACCGGTCCGTCGTAGTCGAAGGTGAGCCGGGAGCGCTGCCGTCTGGCGTGCAGGTTGATGTAGACGGTCTGCGCCGTGCCGGGCATGAAGATCTGGTGCGTGGTCCCGTCGCCCCACTGGACGTCGGCGCCCTCGATGTTGGTGCCGCGCTTGTTCAGTTGGTGGGCCACGGGCCGCCAGTTCAGTCCGGGGTCGCTCAGCGACGGCGCCGCCCCGTCGCCGCTGTCGCTCCAGCTGTAGACGCCGGTGAGGATCACCTTGCTGCCCGGGCGGGAGTGCACGTTGACGTCGTTGCCGTACTCGTGGCTGTAGAAGTTCTGCCGCTGTATGACCGTGTGGTCGAGCGGGGTGTCGATGATCCAGGAACCGCGGTTGACGACGGAGCGGGCGTCGGGCAGGGCGGCGGCACAGGTGGTGCTCGCGAAGTTGACGCCCGTGCCGTTGTCGAAGACGCCGGAGAACGGGTTGGTGCCGCAGATCTGGAGCGTTCCCCACATGTTCCGGGGCTGGGTGACCAGGCCGGAGCCGCTGATGACGCCCAGGTTGAACAGGCGGGTCAGCGACAGACGCAGGGTGCCGTCCACCCGGATGTTGTCCTGGTTCTGCTGGTAACCGGGCGTGTTGTACGGGAAGGACCCGATCAGGCCGGTCGCACCGCCGGTGCCGTACTGAAGGGTCGCCCCCGCGTCCACGGTGACCGCGGGCTCGTCGGGACTGCCGACCACGACGTACGGGTGGTTGCCGCCCGGGATCCGGACCCGCTGGTGCTGCCGGGAGCGCGGCAGGGTGAAGGTGCTGTCCTTGGCGAGGACCAGCGTGCCGGTGCCGGACACGCGAAGGGCTCCCTCACCGCTGATCACGCCGGTGTACGTGTGGGTTCCCGGCGGGACGCGCACGACCGCGTCGCCGGTCAGGACGACGTCGCGGTTCGCCAGGACGGCCGGGGTGATGTCGCCGTCCGCGGCGACCGCGCTGCCCGCCGCGACCACCGGTGTGACGGCTCCCGCGACGAGGGCCGACGCCAGGACGAGGTGCCAAGATCGTTTCATCGGGTCAGGGTGCTTCCTGAAGTGCGGGTGATCCTTACGGAGGTGAAGACCGGCGGCCGGCGACCGGGATCTCAAAAACCCGCAGAAGTTCTCCATGCCGCTTCGCGATGCCGCTTCATGTGCCGCTGCGTGATGCCGCTTGATGCCGTGCGGCGGTCGCCGGAAAAAGAGCGTCGGGGCGGCAACCTTTCCGTCCGCTGCGGCAACTGGGAGGCGGAAGGCCGACTCGCACCACCGGAGGGACGGGCATGAGGACGACGAAGCACGCCGCGCCGCCACCGTGGCGCAGGCGCGGACCCGTCACGGGCGTTCCCTCGGGGCTGCTGGTCGTCGCGCAGCCGACCGGCGTCCGGTTCGGCCGGCGTTGACCAGATCGCCGGTCGGCCTGCACCGCCCCGCAACCGGGTACGACCGCTGTTCGAATCCCGGGTCGGGCGCTGTTAGGCTGCGCTCCCCATTGTCAAACGCGCAACCAACGCGCACATCATTGCCAGGAGAGGGCGACCGGGGGATGGTCCTCGATGACGCGTCCGCGGAGTTCCACGAGTTCTTCGAACGCCACTATGCCGAACTCGCCCGTCTGGCACACCTCCTGACCGGGGAGACCGACGCGGCGGACGACCTCGCGGCGGATGCCCTGGTCGCCCTGTGGCAGCGCTGGGACCGGTTGCGGCAGGCCGACCACCCGCTCGCCTACGCCCGCGGTGTGGTGGCCAACCTGGCGCGGGGACGGATCCGCAGCGCGGTGCGGGAGCGACGCCGGATCACGTTGTTCTGGTCCCGCAGCCCCGAGAAGGTGGAGGGCCCGGACGCGGCGGCCGTGCTGGACGTCCGCGCGGCGCTCGCCCGGCTGCCGTTCCGCAAGCGCGCCTGCGTGGTGCTGCGGCACGCCTTTGACCTGTCGGAGAAGGACACGGCCGTGGCCCTGGGCATCTCGGTCGGCACGGTGAAGAGCCAGACCTCCAAGGGGATGGCCGAGCTGGAAAGGATACTGGGCGCACGAGCGGCCGGGGACCTGGTGCCAGGGAGGAGGAACCGGTGAACGAGGAGATCGACCGCCAGCTGCGCGAGGCCGCCGAGGCCCACCGGCCCGACCGCGCGAGGATGCTGGCCCGGGTGCAACGCGGCATGGCCGGTCCCGCCGTCCGGCACCGCGCGCGGCCGTTCGCGAGGTCCGGGACCAGGGTCGCGCTCGCCGGGCTCGCCGCCGCGGGCATCCTGGCGACCGGCGGCCTGGCCGTCGCCGCCATCGTCGCGACCCCGTCGCCCACGCCGTCGTCCACCGTGACCACCTCTGCCACCCCGTCCCCGACCGGCAGCTCCCCGCACCCGACACCGGCCCGCCCCACCCCCGTCGCGCCGCACCCGGCCACCACTCCGGGCAGCGCGCGCCCGACTCCGTCGACCACCAGTCCGTCGCCGACCGCCGACGAGACCAAGAACGGACCGTTGTCGTCGGCCGGCACGGTGGACCCGCGCAGCAACGCCTACTGGACGCAGAGCGACCTCATCCTCAAGACGGCCCAGCCGCTCACCTCGCTCACGATCGAGATCCGGATCGCGCAGACCGGCGGGGTGAACAACACCGGCACCTGGCAGACCCTGCCGAGCACCGACTTCACCGTCACCACTCAGGAAGCCGACGGCACGCTGGTCTACCGCTGGGTCCTCAAGCCGGGCCTGACCGTGCCGGCCGGGAACCATGAGTTCGCCGCGCAGTTCAACAACGGCACCAGTGTCCGCGGCGCCGCGGGCGACGGCTACCGCGTCGACGCGCGGGGTTCGGGGGGCTCCGCGTCGGTCCGGGGAGGGTTCGTCCCGACGCGGTGAACGGCAGCGGGAAGCCGTGGAAGCGGGTGGGGGACGCTGGCAGCGGCCGGGCGTGCTCACCCTGACCTGCATCCCCACCCTGACCTGCGGGCTCACCCTGAAGCGCTGACCCGCCTGATACGCAATGCGCCCCCATCGAAGAGATGGGGGCGCATTGCGTCGGCGTCGCCTACTTGAGGGCTGTGCCGCCCGAGTTGTGGTACGCGATCGTCTTGTTGATCAGGTTTCCGCCGTCGGTTTCGACCGAGGTCTGTTCCTGCTGCCCTGGACCGAAGAGCAGGCCGGCGACATGGGCGTTCGCGACCTGGTCCATGTGGCTGAAGAACCAGTCCACCTTGTCGTCCTTGTAATGGTTGAGGGTGTTGTTCTGCGCCATGTTGCCCACGGGGATCTGCCACAGGACCACCGGCTTGCCCACGGACTCGGCCATCGTCTTGTAGAACTGCAGCGCGGCGGCGGCCTTCTGGTCGGTCCAGAAGTGGTCACTGCCGCCGTGGGCCGGCTGTGCGTACCAGCCCGCGTCGCGGTCCGACACGTCGCTGACCAGGAAGTCGGCGTTCTTCGCACCGAGGTTCGCGTAGTCCGTGACGCATTTCTGGATGTTGCTCTCCCAGTCGAAGCAGGAGAGGTGCAGCCCCACAGCGGTGTTCGGCGCGTACTTGTGCGCCATCGAGATCAGGCACTGGGCCAGGCCGGTGGCGCTGTTCTCCTGCGACCCGCAGTCCGTCGGGTTCGAGGCCGTGACCTGTGCGGCGACCTGGTGCGGATTGCCGAGCGACCGGACGTAGCCCCAGAAGTCGGGTTCGAGGTCGATCGCGTCGTGCGACGTGCCGATCTTCTGGAGGAAGAAGCGGTAGTCATTCAGGTACCGGGTGAGCAGGTCGGTCCTGTTGATGGCCTTGACCTCGCCCGGACCGTCGCCCTGGCCTGCCGCATCCCCGAGGTCGCGCAGCGAGTACCAGGTCCAGAGCATCTTCTGCGGACGCGCGCTGCCCTTGTACGTCGCCTGGGCCACCACGCTGTCCCGCCAGGTCACGTACGTGCCGGGCGCCGTGGTGCTGCCGTTCCAGCAGCCCCACCAGCCCGACCACCCGTCGTGGCACTTCGCTGCCGTGTAGTAGTCCGACGAGGGCGCGGGCTGGCTGTGCACATAGGCGTACCGCATGTCGAACGGCGCGGCGCCCGCCGAGTCGTCGGACATCGAGCCGCCGATGAGCACCTTGCTGCTGCCCATGAAACGGGTCGTCGAACCACTGCCGCCGGTCGTGGCGGACGGCGTCGCCGACGGTTGCGAGCTGCTCGAAGCCTGGCCGGTGGGCACGCTGCTGCTCGACGCGGTGGGCGTACCGGAGCTGCCGACGCTGCCGGCCGGGACGAGTTTCCACTGCTGGTCGGCACCGCCCCGGTCGCGGTTCTGGACGACACCGCCGCCGTTGGCCTTGGCGGCGTTGCGGACGTCGACGGCCATGCCACTGAAGCGGTTGACCAGACGCACGTAGCCGTCCGGCGACTTCGCCAGTTTGAACTGCTGGTTGGCGCCGTTCAGGTCTTTCCACTGCACGAGGGCGGAGCCGGCCGTCTTCGACCAGCCGAGGTCGTCCAGCACCTTGCCGGAGTTCCGGTTCTGCAGCCGGTAGTACCCGTCACCCGCGTCGATGAACCGCCACTGCTGGTTGGCGCCGCCATGACGGCTCCACTGCACCACCGCCGCGCCGTCGTTCTTGGCGGAGGCGCGGTCGTCCAGCACCTTGCCGCTGTTGCGGTTGACGAGCACGTACCACTTCTTCAGATCCAGGGTCTTCGGCTGCGCCGAAGCCTGGCTGACCACGACAGCCGAGCCGGCCACGACCACCGTGACGAGGCCCGCCCACAACCCCCGACGCTCGAGCAACCGACGGCCACGATGCCTGGGACGACCACCGCGAGCGTGACCGTCGGCGCGGGACGCGACCGACGCGGGGGGTGGGCTGGAGACATGTCTGGGCTGTCGTTCACGGGGCATGCCTGTGCTCTCTTTCAACCGTGGCATCTGACCGGACCACTTGGCCGGACAACGCTCAGTGGTCCGCGGGGCCGAAAAGGTTGCCGCGAAGAGCCAAAGAATTTTCCTGCGCCCGGAGACGGGGTCAAGCACCGCGTACAGGCGGGTTCACACGGTGCGTCGGACACAGGCCAAGGGCCCCCGCATGGGGCACCTGCCCGGACGGCGCTGGTCGAACAACTGCGGTCCCAACAACCGCGTCAGGCGGCGGGCGCCAGACGACAGCGGGGACGGCGCCCGTTCACAGGGCTCCATGAACGGCGGGCAACGGCCCCTGCGCCTGGGGCGATCGTCCACTCAGGTCCAGCGCCTACCGCTGCCCTGACAACGCCTAAAGCCCCAGCCCGCCCATAACAGACAATCCCTGCCTGGTGAACTCTCCCGTCAGCATCGGCATCGCCTTGCCGATGGCGGCCTTCGTCTCCGGCAGCTCCAGCGAAGCATCGTGATGTTGCTTGCTCTCCCAGACCTCGGTCACCCAGATCGTCACGTCATCGTCGTCGGACACGCTGACAACGTAGAGGTGGCATCCCGCCTCGCGGAGACCGTCCACACCACTCAGCAAGATCGAGACGACGTCGTCACGGGAACCGGGCCGGGTTTTCATCGAGGCGATGCAGCCGTAGGTCATCGTGACTCCCTCTCCTGGGGTGGGCCGTCGCGCCCGGACCAGGACCCTGCCATCGACGGCCTGGAGACACAAGGTCAACACATGCCCGGATGCGTTGAACCGAGTAGGACGGAGCACTCGATGACATGGGACGAGACGGGCCTGTCGGGTCTGCAGGCGCAGCTGGCGCACGAGATGCTGAGCCGTGTCACAGCCTTCGCATTCGGACCGGACGTCCGGCTCGCCCGAGGTGTGATGACCTCCCCGGACCGACCCGACGCCGGACGCGTCGTCCTCTGGGACGGGCGGCGTCTCGACAGCTCCGTCGCCTTCGACGTACCGCTGACGGACACACAGGGCGGAAACATCCCCGCGGGGGACATCGCGGCCGCGCTGCGCGGCGTGGCGGCCGACTGGCCGGAACGAGAGACCGAGAAGGCACCGCGCGACGCCTTCGGGATCCCCGTGATCGACGCATCCGCCCTCGTGCACGCCTTCGTCGCCGAGCCGCGATTCAAGGTCCCGGACGCACTGCGCGCCGCAGCGGCCGCGTTCTCCCTTTCTCCAGAGCCGGAGAACCCCCCAGAACTGCGCCTACGCGGCTTCCTCCTCCTGGACCGGACAAGGTGCCGCCTCTACCTGGACACGCCCGAGTCACAGAACGCACCGCCGTTCGGCATCGACCTCCCCCTACAGGGCGTGACAGCGGTGCACGCCGCGCTCCCGGTCCTCCTGCTGGGCGAGCTGGAACGTATGCGCAAGGACGTCCATGACCCCTACTGCCATACCGTCTACGACTTGGTGGACTGGCTCTCCGACAGCTGACCGCACAGCGCCCGGAACCGCCTCGCGAGCACCGCCACGGGGTGGTTTCCTGATGGGCCCGTCCGCCCCGGGACACGGCTTCTCCCTATGGCATCGAGACGCTCCGGCGACCAGACCCCAGGTCAGCGCTTCTTGGTCTTCTTCCGCTGCGGCGGAGTCCACTCGCCTCGGTGCAACTGGCAGCGGGAGTAGCCGATCATCGCCGGATTCTGGCACCGTTTGCCGGTCTTGGTCTGGGTCGACCCACACTTGACCTGCTTGCCCATGCGTCCTCCCCGGTCCGGTCTGTGCGTTCCGTAGCGGACTCATCGTCACCGGACCGAGGCGCTCGACGCCTCGTTCGCCACCCAGTTCGGCCGATTCAATCCGCTTCATGCCCGAATCATGACAATTCCGCGTCCAGGTCGGTGGCCCTGCGGCGCGTCCGCGTCACGCCGCCGACGGCTCCTACTCCAGAGCGGGATACAGGACGGAACTACGAGCCCCCACCCGGCCCGCCTGAGCACAGCACAGGGCACGACACTCCACATTGGACGGGACAACGAAAAACCCCAGGCCGCTGACCTGGGGTTTCACGATAGAGCGGACGACGAGAAGGGAACCCGCGCTCTCAGCCTATGGCGTACGCCCGGTACACCGTCTCCACCGAGCTGTCTCCGGCGGAGTCCGTCACCTCGGAGCGCAGGGCGACGGCGCCCGACGCCGGGTTGTGGACGGTCGCCTGCCAGGTCGAGCCGGAGTGCTTGACGGTCGCCGCCTTCCAGGTCTTGCCGCCGTCGGCGGACGACCAGACGCGGACGGACTTGGCGGTCACCTTGGTGAGCTTGGTGTCGGGGCCCTGGGAGGGCCGCCCGGCGCTCACGTCGACCGTCGTGGTGGTGTTCGGCGCTGCCTGGTTGTGGCTGTTCAGCCCGGTGGGCAGAAAGCGGGTCAGAAAGACGGGAGCGACCATCGCCTTGGCCGGGTCGGACACCTTGAAGTGCCAGTCGAGGGTCGCCCGCGGCGACAGCATGCCGGCCGGGAAGGTGATGCCCGGGCGGTAGCGGTGGGCGTCGACGGTCAGGCGGTACCAGCCGGCCGAGCGGACAGGGGCGTCGAACTCGGCGGGCCCGACGCGCCAGTCGGTCAGCGTCTGCTTCTTGACGGTGGTGCTGCCCTTGGACAGGGCCACCGTCTCCTTCGTGACGTCCCCCCAGTCGCCGCCGATGTCGAGGTCGCCGATCATGGTGTCCGGAGAGAAGGTGACGGACTTCTGCCCGAGCAGCGGCAGGTTGCGCATGGGGCCCCATACGGCCCGGCCGAAGGACTGGGTGAAGCTCTGCCCCGCCTTCAGGGTCCTGAGTTTCGGAAAGCCGCCGCTGACGTCGTCGCCGTTGCTGCCGAAGATGTCGTCGCGCGGCTGCCAGGTTCCCGGGGTCAGATGGACGGTGGCGCTGTACGGGGCGTCGTCGTCGCGCACCTGGGCCATCAGGTCGGTCGTGCAGTCATCGGTCTTCGGCGCGGCCTGGAGGGCGGTGTCGACCTGGGTGCCCATCTGCGTTCCGGCGCGCACCGAGAAGCGCATCGTGGCAAGCCCCGACCGCTTGAACGAGCCGCCGGGCGCCGCCGGGATGCCCGTGGTCTTCTTCACGACGACATAGCTGTCCTTGCCGGACCACTGCGCGAGGTACCCGAACTGCAGCAGCTTGGAGGAGTTCGGGATGGCGTAGAGGGCTCCCCCGTCGTTCCAGCCACCCGCGCTGTAGGCGGAGGGCATGCCCATATTGGCGGCACACACCTGTGCGCTGATTCGTGGCGGCCCGGTCACGTCGGCAGGCGTGTCGAGTGACACCTTGACAGGCTTGCCCTTGCGCGCGTCGAGCGTCACCGACTTGCTGCCCGACACCGTCACGACCTGCGCGCCGATGGTGTCGGTGCCCAGACCGTCGGTGGTGCTCTCGTAAATGTCGGTCATCGCCAGATAGCGCCCCGCCGGCAGGCTGATCCGCTTGCCTGACTTGACTGTGTACGTCTGACCGGACGACACGGCGACGACGGTGACGGTCGTCGAGACCTTGGCACCGTGCCGCCCCAGCGTGGTGACCGTCAGCGAACCCGACGCCGCCTGCGCGGAGGCGGCCGAAGCGAGCAGCGGTACCAGCGCGGCCACCCCTACGAAAGCCAGCGATCTTCGTGACACTGTCAACAACTCCCCCTCAGAACAACAATTTTGGCCATCATAGGTTCGCCTCGTCATCCGGGTATCAGGGCCCGGAGAGGCCAAGATCGAGTAAAGGAAGACCGCTCAACTGTTCGCCTTCCCGGAGCTGATCTAGTCTCACAGTTCAGCTCCAGCGGACAGCTGACTGGATGTAACAGGCTGTGCGCGACGGCGATCATGCGCCCTCACCGGCCAGGGGGAGGAGCGCACCCGATGGGCCGCGGACGACCACTCGTGACACCCGCCGTTCTAGCGGTCCTGCTCAGCGGCCTCGGCGCCGGCACTGCTCACGCGGATACCGGTACCGCGCTGTACGTCGACAACCTCGCCGCCAACTGCAGTGACACCGGCCCCGGTTCGAAGGAAGAACCCTTCTGCCAGATCCAGCCGGCCGCGCAGGCCGCGACTGCGGGCGACATCGTTCACATCGCGGGCAACAACACCGTTTACGCCCCGGTGACCATATCGAGCAAGGGCACGGCAGACGCGCCCGTCAGATTCTTCGCCGCAGCCGGCAACGGAACAGCCGTGACTGTGGCAGGCGGGCAGACGAGGGGGATCACCTTCTCCGGCGCCCAGTATGTCGACATGGCCGGTATCCACGCCTCGGCGAGCGGAACCACCGCCCTGGCCTTCGCGGACTCACAGCACATCACCTACCGCCTCGCCACCATCGGAACGGGCCTCCACACGGCGGCGACCGTCCCGGCGATCACGGTCGACGGTTCTTCCTCCGGTGTCGCGCTCACCCGGGACCTGGTCACCCTGTCGGGCGGGCCGGTCTTCGCCAGCGCAGCCGGAGCACAGGACGTCACGCTCTCCGACGACCGCTTCGCCGGGACCGTCCATGGCGGCGTCACGGCCGTGGGCACCACCGGCATCCACCTCGCCGGCGACACCATCTCGACGGTGTGCGGGAACGCGATCAGCCTGACCGGCGGCAGCTCCGGGTCGGTCGAGAACACCGTCGTGACGCCCGACACGAACACCACCTGCTCCGACACCGGCACACCGGCCGAGATCACGGTGGACGCCACCTCCGCCGCACAGGTCACCGAGGACTACAACGCGGTCAACCCGCTGTCGACCGGCACCGACTACGACTGGGCCGGCACCGCCTACGCCACCAGCCAGGCCCTTCGGAACGGCACCGGGCAGGGCGCCCACGACCTGGACCAGACGGACCTGACCATCCCCGTGACGGAGTGGCTGACGGAGCACTCCCCGCTCATCGACTCGGGCGACGCCAACGCACCCGGAGAACTCTCGACGGACTTCTACGGCAAACCCAGGGTCAACGACCCTCTGGTCGCGGACACCGGCACGGGTGACAGCTCGTACGACCGGGGCGCCATGGAGTTCCAGGACCCGTTCAAAGTGAGCGGAATCGCCATGTCACCGAGCCACACCGCCTACGTCGGGGTGCCGACCACCTTCACCACCAGGGTGAGCAACCCGTGGTCGGACTCGCTGGACGGCGTGAGTTACGCGTTCGACTTCGGCGACGGCACCACGGCCACGTCGTCCACCGGCTCCGCGACACACACTTACCCGCAGGACTCCGGGAGCGGCTACCTCCAGGCCGCGGTGGACGTGGACAGAGCCGACGGCACCCGGATCGGCACCGGCGGGTTCATCACGTTCGCGGTCACCCAGCCGCCCGGGCCCGACGCGGGCCTCTCCTGCGGCCAGGACCCGTCCGAACCCCGCACCGCGAGCTGCGCGTTCACCGCGACCGGCTACTACCAGACGACCAGCGACCGGATCACTTTCGGCGACGGCTCGGCGGCTGTCACGGTCACCGGCTCCAGCGGCTCCACGGCTCACACCTACGCCACCGCCGGCACGTACACCGTCACGCAGCACATCACGGACTCCGACGGGCGCACCGCCACGGCCACCACCACGGCGACGGTCGGCCCCTCCTACGTGGTCACCAGCCCGAAGCGCATCCTGGACACCCGCCACGGCACGGGCGCGCCCCAGCGACCGGTCGGTCCCGGCGGTGTGGTGCGCCTGAAGGTCCTCGGCGTGGTCGGCATCCCGACCTCCGGGGTGACCGCGGTGACCATGAACGTCACCGACGCCGACGCCACCGCGAGCAGCTACGTCACGGTGTACCCGGACGGCACCGGTCGCCCGACCGCCTCCAACCTGAACTTCACCGCCGGTCGAGTCAACCCCAACCTGGTCACGGTCCGGGTCGGCAGCGACGGCTACGTCGACCTCTACAACGCTCACGGCGACGTCGACCTCATCGCCGACGTGGAGGGGTACTTCACGAGCGTGCCCAGGACCGGCGTACACCTGAGCGGCCTGTCACCCCTCACCGCACCCCGGCGGATCCTGGACACACGCTACGGCCCCGGCACGATCGGCAAGGTGGCACCGGGCAGCACCACGACCGTCACCCTGCCCCCCGCGGGATCATCCGCGGTGGCCGCCGTCCTCGACGTCACCGCGGCGGGAGGCACCAGCAGCGGCGTGGTCACCGTCTTCTGCGGAAGTCGCCCGAGCACGTCGAACCTGAACTACCGCGCCGGGCAGACCGTCTCCAACCTGGTGGTCACACCTGTCTGCAGCGGCAAGATCGAGATCTACAACAGCGGCGGGCACGTCAACCTGATCGCGGATCTCCAGAGCCTGTACACCACGGGCGGGGGCCCGTTCGTACCGACCAGTCCCACCCGCTTCCTCGACACACGCAACGGCACGGGTGCCCCTGCCGGGCCGGTGGGCGCGGACGGCACTCTCACTGTGAAGGTCGCCGGTGTCGACGGCATCCCGGCCGACGCCAGCGCCGTGCTGGTCAACCTCACGGGTGTCGCGCCGACCACTGCCACGTACCTGACAGCCTACGGCGACGGCAGCCTGCCGAGTGTCTACAACGACAGCCTGACCGCCGGAGAGACCCGCCCGATCCTGGCCGTGCTGCCGGTCGGCACGGACGGCTGCATCCGCATCAACAACGCTCAGGGAGCGGTCAACGTCGTCGCCGACTTGGAGGGATACTCCGGCTGACCGGCTCCGGTCCCAGGTCCTCAGCGAGCTCAAGCACCTCGTCTTTGCCACCACCGGAGCCCCTGGCGCCGTCCTGATCGAGCGTCTTGAGGACGGCACCGTCCCCGTCCCCGAGGGGATGCTTTCGACCTGAGGTCGTCCGGTTCAGCGGCGACCCGGCGAGAGCGGGTTCGCACGCTGTTGACCGTGGCTGGCCACCCTTCCGGGCATGCCAGGGGCACGGCGCCGGGCGGAGACGGGAACGCGTCCGCGTTGCCGCTTCCACGCGCCGGGTGCCTGGGCGCCTGCGGCTCCCGAACGGTGGGCCGCCGATGCGCGTCCGACCGGGTGACGCCACTGTGACGTGCGCTCTCGGCTCGGGAGAGCCTCTTCTCCGTCTCGGCGGCTACTTGTTCTTGCCGTTGCCCTGCCCGCCGTTCGCCCGGCCGTTGCCGGCAGCGGCGGTGGCGCCTGCTGTGGCGGCGGAGTTCCCGGCACTCCTGCCGGACTTGCCCGAACCGGTCGAGCGGCTCGGCTTGGCCGTCGCGGCTGCCAGCCGTTCGGCGCAGTAGGCGGCCACCTTGTCCGTACCGCCGGCTGCCGCGATCAGCCGTTGCCAGGCCGTCGCGTCGAGCGCCTTGCCATGGCCCTGGACCTGGTCGTAGGCGCGGCAGTGGGCTTCGGTGTCCTGGGCGGTGGCGGGCCGGTCCGTCGGCCGAGCCTTGCCGGAGGACGGTACCGAGGCCGCACCGCCCGGCCGGTTCGGGGCGGTCGCCGAGGGGCTCGGCGTTACCCGGCGGTGTCCGGCGCCCTCGGTGGGGGAGCCGACGGAACCGATGGCCGCGACCGCCACACCGCCCAAGGCGAGGCTGGCGAAGACCACGCCGAACGTCAGCCTGACCGGGCGCCGCACCCGCCGCTCGGCTGCCGGCCGCCAGTCGTCCCGCCGCCTGGTACGCGCGCGATACGCGCCCGCCGCGTGGGCGGCCCGGAACGCGGCCACGGCCTGCCGCTCGCCCCGGGGCCCGCGATCGTCCGCACGGAGGGCTGCGGCCAGTGCCGCCTCCAGCGCCGTGTCGTCACCCGCATCCCGAGGATCCGACAGGGTGCCGCCGGGCCGCCCACGTCGACGGCCCCCCACCCCGTCGCCGCTCAGCCGTTCACCCATGTCCGTTTCCGTTCCTGTCCGACCGCTTCGATTCGTCCCCTGTGCCGGCTCCGAAGCCTGCTTGCCGATCCTGTCGCGGTTGTCGTTCATGTCGACTCCCCCAGCGCGCGGGAAGCCACATCCGTCACACTCTCCTCCGCCTCACCACCGATCCCGAGCTGACGGGCAAGGCTTTTCAGGCCCCGGTGGGCTGCCGTGCGCACCGCGCCCGGCCGCTTGCCGAGGACGCGCGCGGCGGACGGGCCGTCCAGACCGACCACGACCCGCAGCAGCACGGCCTCGCACTGGTCCCGCGGCAGCCCGCGGATCAACTCCATGGCCCACTCGGTGGACAGGGACTCAAGGGCCTGCTCATGCGTGTTGTGCTGGCCGGCCAGATCCAGTACGTCCTGGTCGGTGCCGCCGGCCTGGGGCCGCACCCGCCGCCGACGCAGGTGATCCAGTGCCCGGTGCCGGGCGATGGTGGCGGTCCAGCCGCGAAATCCCGCGCCGTCCCCTTTGAACCGCCCGAGGTCGCGGGCTATCTCCAGCCAGGCGTCGGACGCCACGTCCTCCGCGTCGTCGCCGACGACACCCCGCAGGTAGCCCAGAAGGCCCGGCTGCACGATCCGGTAGAGGAACGCGAAGGCGCCCTCGTCGCCGTCCTGGGCGCGCACGACCGCCGCGCCCAGCTCCCCGTCGTACTCCTGTACGCGTCGGGTTTGCCGCCCCTGGCCCAAGATTGCCCTCGTTCGCACGGATCACAACCGTTTTCCCACTGTCCGCCGCGCTCCGGTCGCGCCGACGGCCCCACGACCATCAGCGCGCGCTCTCACAGAAACGTCACAACGCTCGGAAGCACTGTCCGATATCACCCGTCTCCCAGCGCTCAGCCGGGTGGGTTCGGCAGACGCCGCCGCGACGCGGGGGACCGGTGCCGTCCGCACCGGCAGCAGTGACCCTCACCGGTGACGGCGCCGCAGCCACGCCCCCGGCACCGTGGGGACGCGTGATGCTTCGGCGCTCTGGTGCGCTCCCCCTGTCATGAGTACCTACCTCCGTCTGCGAGCGGTGCCGGCCCCGGCACTGCGCAACAGTCCGGCTTGGCTGGAGCGGCTCTTCGCGAGCGATGCGGAGTCCCTCCGGCACCGGGCCGGCCGGTGCCACGAAGAGGCCCTGGACGTGTGCTGTCCGGACCAGGAGCGCGTCTACACCGGCGCTCCGCCGGACGCGCCGGGGAGCCGGCCGCAAGCCCAGGTGGTGCTCGGCGGCCACCCCGTGCTCCGCACCGACCCGCGCGAGCCGCCGTTGCTGGTCCTCACGGCGGCCCAGACCCGCCGGGTGGCCGGGTTCCTGGACCACGCCGACTTCGACGCGCTGTGGGACCTCGCCCGGGACCGGCTGCTGCCCGGCTACGGCGGGATCACCGCGGAGCCCGAGACGTCCCGCGCGTTCGCCATGACGCACCGGGAACTACGGGCCTTCTACGCGCACGCGGCCCGGTGCGGGGAAGCGGTGGTGAAGTGCCGTTCCAAGGCGTGAGCAGTCGCGATCAAGGACGGGCGAGGAAGCGCCGCGAGGCGGGACCTGCGGATACCCGGAGCCGGACTTGTGACTGAACGGGGTGGGAGGTGTAACAGTCTGGGCCCGCTGCGCTCTCTTCATGCGGACGACCACGTCGGTCGGCTCGGAGGGAGGCGGGACTCGTGCAATGGACGGGCGACGGCGGCGCAGGGTACGGCGAGGAGCCGCCCATCGGCCGCGGGTACGGGTATGCCCACGGTCACGAGGCCACCGGCGGCACCACCGTCGACACGGCCACGGCGGAGCCGGAGCCCCGGGCCTCCGGTGCACCGGTGCTCGTTGCCGGGCCGGACCGTCTCGCCGGGACGGAGTGGGAATCTCCGCACGGTGACGTCATCACCGTGCTGCCGACGGACCGCGACGAGTCCGGCCGTCCCGTGGCGGAGCCGGACACGCCGGAGAACGATCCGGCGCGCCCTGTGTTCGTGGACGCCTCGGGACGCCGCCAGCGGCGCGTGCGGCGTGCCGCACGACTGCTGTTGATCCCCGCGGGCGTCTATGTCGCCCTGCTGGTCAGCGCGTTGCTGGGCGGCCCCACCATCAGCGCGCCGTTCGTCCCGCTGCCCGGCACAACGCATCCGGCCACGCACCGCGCGACCACCCCCGGCTCCCCCGCCGGCACGGATCACGGTCACCCGGCGCGGAGCACGGACTCCGGCGCGGCGGACCAGGACGCCCGCTCCACCGAGCCGCGGACGGCCTCCGGCCGGACCGGCGGGCACACGGCCGCGACCACCCCCGCGGCCACACCCCCCACCACCGCGACGCCCGCCGGGACCGCCGCGCCGACCACGACCGCGACTCCCCCCACCAGCGCCGCTGCCAGTGCCGGTGCCACCAGCACCGGAGCACCCTCCGCCAAGGGCCGTGCCAACGCCGCGTCCCACAAGCCCGTGAAGTGACCCCAGGCCCCGACATGACAGATCCGACCGATCACCCGCCCCGCATAGCCGTACCCCGCACCACCGCCGTGCCCCGCCTCCGCGGCCGCACCCAACGGGTCACCCCCCGCACCCACTGGCTCCTGCTGTGCGTGCTCGTGGTGACCCTGTCCGCGGCCCTCCTGCTGCAGGGCTACACCCACCACATGTTCGGGATCACCTCGGACGACGTGACCGGTCCCCCCGGCCGTGCCGACGCGGTACCCGGCCAGGTCGCCCGCGGCGGCCCCGTGATCGCGGGCGCCGCCGGCTCCCCGCACACCGCCCGCCCGAAGACCCGTACCATCGCCCTCACCTTCGATGACGGCCCCGACCCGGTCTGGACCCCGCGCATCCTCGACGTCCTGCGCCGCAACCACGTGCACGCGACCTTCTTCGTCGTCGGCACCCAGGTCGTCGCCCACCCGGAGCTGGTCCGCCGGATCGTCGCCGAGGGCCACCAGATCGGCATCCACACCTTCACTCACCCCGACCTCTCCCGCCTCGCCCCGTGGCAGCGCTCCCTGGAGCTCCGCGAGACCCAGCTCGCGGTGGCCGGCGCGGCCGGCGTCACCACCGCGCTGCTCAGACCGCCGTACTCCTCGGAGAACGACGCCCTGGACGACGCCGGCTGGTCCGTCCTCGAACAGGCCGACAGGGCCGGATACGTCACGGTGCTCTCCACCCTGGACGCCGAGGACTGGCAGCGCCCCGGCACCGCCCGCGTCCTCGCGAACGCGACACCGCACGGCAGGGCCGGGCAGATCGTGCTGATGCACGACGCCGGAGGCGACCGCTCCCAGACCGTCGCCGCCCTGGACACCCTCATCCCACGGCTCAAGGCACAGGGCTTCCGGTTCACGACGGTCGGCGCCGCGGTCGGCATGACGGATCCCGTCCGGACGGCCGGCCTGGGCGACCACCTCCAAGGCGTCGCCCTCATCAAGATGCTGCAACTCGGCGACGGGACCATCCGGCTGCTCGGCGTGCTGATGTACGCGGCCGGGGCGGTCAGCGTGCTGCGCGCGGCCGTCGTACTGGTCGCGGCCCGCCGACACCGCCGGCTGCGGACCGGGCGCCGGGCCAGGCCGTGGGGACCGCCGGTGACCGAACCGGTCAGCGTCATCGTCCCGGCGTACAACGAGAGCGCCGGAATCGAGGCGGCCGTACGCTCTCTGGTCGCCTCGGACCACCCGGTGGAGATCATCGTGGTGGACGACGGCTCCACCGACGGCACCGCCGATCTCGTCGAGTCCCTGCGGCTGCCGGGTGTGCGGGTGATCCGGCAGCGGAACGCGGGCAGCCCGCCGCGCTCAACACCGGCCTGGCCGCAGCCACCTGCGAGCTGGTGGTCATGGTCGACGGCGACACCGTCTTCGAACCCGACGCCGTCCGCACGATCGTGCAGCCCTTCGCCGACCCCACCGTGGGTGCCGTCTCCGGTAACGCGAAGGTCGTCAACCGAGGCGGACTACTGGGCCGTTGGCAGCACGTCGAGTACGTGGTCGGTTTCAACCTCGACCGCCGCCTCTTCGACCTCGCCGAGTGCATGCCGACCGTGCCCGGCGCGGTCGGGGCGTTCCGGCGCCGGGCCCTGCTCGCGCTCGGCGCGGTCAGCGACGTCACCCTCGCCGAGGACACCGACCTCACCATGACACTGTGCCGGGCCGGCTGGCGTGTCGTGTACGAGGAAAGGGCGGTGGCCTGGACCGAGGCACCCGCATCCCTGGGTGCCCTGTGGCGGCAGCGATACCGCTGGTGCTACGGCACGCTGCAGGCGATGTGGAAGCACCGCGGCGCGCTGGTGCAGGGCGGCGCCGCAGGCCGCCTCGGCCGCCGGGGCCTGGTCTACCTCCTCCTCTTCCAGGTCCTGCTGCCGCTGCTCGCCCCCGTGGTCGACGTCTTCGCGCTCTACGGCCTGGCCTTCCTCGACCCGTTGCGGATCACCGTCCTCTGGCTCGCCTTCCTGCTCCTGCAATGGCTCATGGGCCTGTACGCGTTCCGCCTGGACGGAGAACGCCCCGGCCCGTTGTGGAGCCTGCCGCTGCAGCAGTTCGTCTACCGCCAACTGATGTATCTGGTGGTCATCCAGTCCGTCTTCACCGCCGTGGCGGGTTCGCGGTTGCGGTGGCAGCGCATGGAGCGCTACGGCACCCTACGGGCACCGACGGGTGCGGAGACACCGATCCCTCCCTGCCCGGGTCCGGGAATGTGACATCTGGTCACCCGGGTGCGCTGGTATGTCAGGGCACTCCCGTCACGACTGTGCCCTGTGCTAGCTGATGACAACGACAACGGGGCTTCAGGGTGGGGCATGAGAACTGAACACAGCGTTCGGCACGGTCGCCGTCGATCCGGTCCGAGGAGATCCGGTCCGAAGAAGCGAACGTGGATGGCGTTGGCGGGGGTTGCAGCCGGTGGCGGCATGGTGGTGGCGACCGTCGCCATGGCCGGCTCACCAGGCCGTGGCGCGCCGGCCGCGCAGCGACCGATCAAGACGCATGTCCACTCGCTGTCCCTGACCGGAGCCGGTGCGGCACTCAAGACACTGGGGGCCCGGTCCACGGCACCGTTCAGCATGGTCGGTGTCACCTGGAACGGTGCGCACACCGAACTGCGCGGCACGGTCGAGGTGCGGACCCGTTCCACCGCCGACGGCCACTGGACCCAGTGGCTGAAGATGCAGCAGCCGGACGACCTCCCCGACGCCGCTGAGCTGAACCGTCCCGGTGTGCGCGGCGGGATGTCCCCGCTGTGGGCGGGACCGTCGAACGGAATCCAGGTCCGCGCGACCGGCGCGGGCAGGACCACCGCGCTGCCCGCCGGCCTGCGGGTGGACCTGGTCGATCCGGGCAAGCCCGCCACCGACGGAACACCGAACTCCGGTATGGGTCCGGCAGGCTACGCCATGGACGCGACGGCCACCGACACCGCCGCCCCGCCGGTCACCGACACCGCCTCGCCGACGGACAGCTCCGCCCCGAGCGACACCGCGACGCCCACCATGGGCACCGGTGCCTCGGACACCGCGAGCGCGACGGACTCCACGTCGCCCACGGACACCTCCACGGCCACGGACCCCGCCTCCACCACGCCGTCCACCCCGTCCAGCCCGTCCACCGGGACCTCCGCGTCGTCCTCGCCGAGTGGGTCCCCGACGGCCTGGCCCAGCCAGCTTCCGACGACGGCCGAGGCGTACCCGTCCTGCCCGGCCTCCTCGGCCGCCCCGCCGGCGACCCCGCCGGACCCGATGCCGGCCGCGACCGTCTCGACGGTGGCACCGCCCGACGTGGTGACCCGCGCCGGCTGGGGTGCGGACGAGTGTGCGCGGGACTCGGGTTACCCGTCGTACGGCTCGGCGGTGAAGGTGATGTTCGTCCACCACACGGACACCACCAACAACTACTCCTGCGCCGACTCCCCGGCGATCGTGCGCGGCATCTACGCCGAGCACCTCAACCAGGGCTGGCGCGACCTGGGTTACAACTTCCTCGTCGACAAGTGCGGCACCGTCTTCGAGGGCCGCTTCGGCGGAATGGCGCTACCCGTCGTCGGCGCCCAGACCTACGGGTTCAACACCAACAGCATGGGCGTGGCCGCCATCGGCACGTACACCGACCTCAGCGGCGGCGACTCCACGGCCAGCACCTTCACCGGGGCCGCGCCGAGCCAGGCGATGCTGGCCTCCATCGCCCGCATCGCGGCCTGGAAGTTCGGCATGACCGGCGTGAACCCGGGCACCGGTACCGCGTCCCTGCCCGAGGGCTCCTCCGACAGCCACGGCTTCACCCTGGGCAACAGCTACACCTTCGACGCGATATCCGGGCACCGCAACGGCTTCGCCACCGACTGCCCCGGCAACCAGCTCTACAACGCCCTGAGCACGATCCGCTCCTACGCGGCAGGCCCGGTCGGCACGGTCTCCGTCACCGGGATGTCCGGCGGGGCGGCCAAGTCCGGGACGAACTACTACACCAAGGGCACGGCCACGGTGAGCTGGACGACCGCCACGCCGTCCGCGGTGATCTCCGGCTTCGACGTCCTGGTCGACGGCAAGGCGGTGGCCCACACCTCCGGCTCCGCCCGCTCCGCCTCGGTCACGGTCGCCTCCGGCAGCCACACCGTCCAGGTGCGCGCCACCCACGTCCGAGGGGCGACCACGCTGTCCGGCTCGGTCACCCTGGTCGGCGACACCACCGCGCCCACCTTCCCGACCGCTCCCGGCGTGCAGCTGCGCACCGGCACGGTGAACTCCACCTCCGTTCCGGTCTCGGTGACCTGGAAGGCCGCCGACAACGCGGCACTCGCCAACGTCACGTCGACCTCGCCGTCCTCGGCCACCTTCGGCCCGACGGTGACCTCCTGGTCGGCCAGTGCCAAGCCCGGCACGCCGGACCTGTTCGCCCTGAAGGCGTACGACGTGGCCGGCAACGCCGCCGGCGCCTCCGTCCAGCGGACGCCGAGCATCGTCCAGGAGACCTCCGCCACCCGGACCGGCACCTGGACGCGCAAGAGCAGCACCAGCTACCTGGGCGGGTACTCCTACAGTTCCTCGTCCGCCAAGGCCTCGATCAGCTGGACCTTCACCGGACGCTCGGTGGCCTGGATCGTCTCGCGGGCCGCCACCTCGGGCCAGGCGTACGTCTACGTCGACGGCGCCAAGGTCACCACGGTGGACCTGAAGTCCTCCACGACCCTCTACCGCCAGGCGATCTGGACCAAGACCTGGTCGGCCTCCGCCAAGCACACCTTGAAGATCGTCGTGGTGGGCACCTCGGGCCGCCCGACCGTCACCACCGACGGCATCGCAACCATCGGCTGAACCGCCGCCCGCACCTCACGCCGGAGTCCTCCGCCCGCAGGAAGTCCGCGGGCGGAGAGCGTCGCGATCGGCGTGCTGCGCGCGTCGCGCGAGACTCAGCATTCGCCCACAGCACCCCGACGACGAGCGGCAGGAAGAGGTCGCCGCAGGGCTGGACGCCGCGGTCCGCAAGGCTCGGGCCACCGCCGCGCAGAGGGGCACGCGGCAACTGATCACGATGGACAGCAAAAAGGCCCGGGTCTCTGACCTGGGCCTTCTTCGTGGAGCGGGTGACGAGAATCGAACTCGCGCTCTCAGCTTGGGAAGCTGATGTTCTACCATTAAACTACACCCGCGTAGAAACCGACCGGAGTCGGTGTCCGAACGCTCGCTCACTGTACCTCATGACGGACCCCCGGTGCTCGGACCAGGGGTCCGTGTGTGTTCGGAGGCATGGGATCCGGCTGCGGGGGAACGGAGTTGGGGCGTACGGTGGGGCATCGGAGAGGGGCTCGGCGAGGTCGGAGTGCCGCCTGGAGAGCCATCCCTTTGATCCCGTAATGTGGCTTTCCGTCGTCACGGCAGTTGGCCCGACGCGGCTCCTGGGGAAGGGACTCAAGGGACTTGATGGAACACACCGTCGTCCGCTGTGCCGAAGGGCACGTGTTTAGCACCACTTCGTTCCCGATGCAGCAGGCCGAGCGGCTCGGCCCCGGTCGGCTCGTCCGGTGCCCCAAGTGTGCCCGGCTGCGCAGCGTCGTACCGGTCGCTCTTGAGAAGCGGTAGCGAGTAGCTGGGAGAGCGAAACCGCGGCAACACCGGCGCGTGGACTCGTCACGATTGTCGTGGGTCCGCGCGCCTTGCGTATCCTCGGGGCGTGCTTCTCTCAGACAAGGACATCCGGGCCGAGATCGACGCCGGGCGGGTACGGATCGATCCCTACGACGAAACCATGGTGCAGCCGTCCAGCATCGACGTCCGGCTGGACCGTTTCTTCCGGGTGTTCGAGAACCACCGGTACCCCCACATCGACCCCTCCGTCGAGCAGCCGGACCTCACCCGGCTCGTGGAGCCCGAAGGCGACGAACCCTTCATCCTCCACCCCGGCGAGTTCGTGCTGGCCTCGACGTACGAGGTCATCACCCTCCCCGACGACCTCGCCTCGCGCCTGGAGGGCAAGTCCTCGCTCGGGCGGCTCGGGCTCGTGACGCACTCCACCGCCGGGTTCATCGACCCGGGGTTCAGCGGGCACGTCACCCTTGAGCTGTCCAACCTCGCCACCCTCCCCATCAAGCTCTGGCCCGGCATGAAGATCGGGCAGCTGTGCATGTTCCGGCTCTCCTCCCCCGCCGAGCACTCCTACGGCAGCGAGCGCTACGGCTCCCGCTACCAGGGGCAGCGCGGACCCACCGCCTCCCGCTCCTACCTCAACTTCCATCGGACGCAGGTGTGAGGAACCCGACATGAGCAGCGGTGGTCCCGTACGGGAGAACCTGACCTACGAGCGGTTCGGCGTCGCCGTGCGCGAGCTCGCGCAGACCATCGCCGACGACGGGTTCGAGCCCGACATAGTGCTGAGCATCGCCCGCGGTGGTGTCTTCGTCGCCGGCGGCCTCGCCTACGCCCTGGACTGCAAGAACCTGCACCTGGTCAACGTCGAGTTCTACACGGGCGTCGGGACCACGCTGGAGATGCCCGTCATGCTGGCGCCCGTCCCCAACCTCATCGACTTCAGCGACAAGAAGGTCCTCATCACGGACGACGTCGCCGACACCGGCAAGACGCTGAAGCTCGTCCGGGACTTCTGCCTCGACACGGTCGCCGAGGTCCGCTCCGCCGTCATCTACGAGAAGTCCCACTCCCTCGTGAAGTGCGAGTACGTGTGGAAGCGCACGGACGACTGGATCAACTTCCCGTGGTCCGTGTTGCCTCCCGTACACAAGTCGGGGGCTGCCCCCAGGGAGAACAAGGAAGCACTCTGACAGGAGAGGCCGAGGGGGGCGTCGCGTGCTGAGGCTGCTCGGCTTCTTCGACGACTTCGGTTACTCCGGTGCGTCGGCAGCGGGACCGCTGAGGGCCCAGGTGCAAGCGTCCGGCGAAGCGGACGAAGCCGAGATTGTGGAGTACCTGGACGTAGGTCATCGCCTCACGTACTTCATGGAGGCGGGGGTCGACGTCCTCACGGGTGAGGTTCACCGGCACACGTCCGGCTGTTCGTCCCTCGTCACCGACGGCGTGTGGGTATGGCGAGCGGACTTCGCGCACTACCTGGAGGCGTACCACGTGCCGTTGCCCGCGGACTTCGTCGCCCGAGTACGAGGGCTCCGCCATCGCATGCCGGACCTGGTCGGTGCGGACTTTGCACCGGTCTTCGACGAGCTGGCGCTGGAGTTCGGGTGGACGCATGCGGTCCCGTGGGACGCGGGGTCGGTCCTGCGCCCACAGCCACGGACCGTTCTGACACGTGCGGAATTCGTGTCGAGGGCCAGGCGGGAACGGCCCGCCTTCCCCGGAGGGAAGGCGCCGCGCAAGCCTCGCCGGATCAGGTAGCGAGAGGGGTGCCCAGGCGCTCGGCCGGTGTCTCCCGGCCGAGCGTGGTGCGTGGCCGGCCGTTGGGCCGGGGTGGTGCGACGATCGCTAGAACGTGCCCAGCTTCACGATCGACAGCAGTGCGATCAGCTGGATCGCGGACGCGCCCAGCGCCTTCGGCCACGGCAGGTCGTGGGACTTGCCGACCATCAGGGTGAGCAGGGCGCCCGCGGCGAGCCAGGTGGCCCAGCCGAGGATCTGCACGAAGCCCGCGTCACCGCCGAAGAACATGGCGAACAGGAGGCGTGGGGCGTCCGTGACCGACATGATCAGCATGGACAGGCCCACCGTCGGCTGCCAGGCACCGTCGCCGCCCAGCTGACGGGCGAGGGTGTGGGTCACGACACCGAGGACGAAGGACGAGAGCACCATCGCGACCGCCGTCACCAGGACGATCGGGATCGCGTTGGAGAGGGTGGCGTTGATCGCGTCCGCGCGGGCGCCGTCGAAGCCGAAGACCGCGAGCAGGCCGTAGAGGAAGGTCACGACGAGGGCGGGGCCCCACATCGCGTAGTCCCGCATCTGGAGGAACGTCTGGTTCGGAGCCAGCACGATCCCCCTCAGCAGGTCCTTCCAGTGCAGCCGCGGGCCGATCGGGCCGGACTGCACGGCCGAACCGGCGTGGTAGGTCGCGCCCTGGGTGTAGCCCTCGGCCTCGTCGACCGAGAAGGCCTGGGTGTGACCCGGCTGGTTCGCCGCGTACGGGTCACGGGCACCGGCACCCTGGCCGCCGCCGTATCCGCCGTACCCGCTGTCGTCGCCGAAGTACTCGGGGCCGTCGCCGCCCGCCTGCCCGGGACCGGGCTGCCCCGGGTGACCGCCGCGCGCCTGCGGCCAGCCGGACCCGCCGCCGTGCTGCGGGTACGACGGCTGCGGGGGCCGCGGGGCCGACGGGTGTCCGTACGACGGCCCCGGCTGCCCCCCGTAGCCCTGGGGCGGCGCCTGCTGCCCGTACGCGGGTTGTTGCGGTCGCGCTTGCGGGGCACGGGTGTCCCGGCCGCCGCGTCCGATCCTGAATCCAGCCACGTCCTCGAACGTACCCGGTCCGGAAGGGTCGCGTGCGGGCTCGGCCGTCCGAGGCCGCCATTGCCGCAGACCTGTGACATCCCCTAAGGGGAACCCCCAGGGGCCTCCGACGCCGATCGCCGCAGCTCAGCGGCCGACGACGGCGCTGAGGCAACCGTTGCACGTGCGGCCCGCGTTCCCCACAGGAGCGTCCTGGTGCCGGACGCCCCCAGTACCGCGGGGACCGGTTCGACGCGCCACGGCCGGACCGAAGGGAGGGCCCCCGTCGCTCACGCTCTTCTGATCACCCGTGCGGCAAGATGCAGGCATGAGCGTAGTCAAGATCAACGTACTGACCGTGCCGGCAGAGCAGCGGGAGACGCTGGAGAAGCGGTTCGCCCATCGCGCCCACGCCGTGGAGAGCTCCGACGGGTTCGAGTGGTTCGAGCTTCTCCGTCCGGTCGAAGGCACTGACAACTACCTCGTCTACACGCGGTGGCGCGACGAGGAGTCGTTCCAGGCGTGGATGGAGGGACCCATGAAGACGGCGCACCAGGGCGGCGGTGAGGAGGCTGGGGAGAAGCCGAAGCCAGCAGCCTCGGGTTCGACCCTGTGGTCCTTCGAGGTGGTTCAGCAGGCCCAACCCAAGAACGCCTAGATCAGAGGCCACCTGGTCTTCATCACCGGGCGCACGCCTGCAATGCGCCACGATGGTGGGAGCGGAAGTGGCGGCGGGTGAACGTCACGCTTCGGCTGGACGTCACTGCCCGCCGCCTGGGTCCTCCTCAGTCCTCGCCGGAACTCTGGGCGGGCTTGCCCGGGGTCCCCTTCCACGGCCAGTATTCGAAGCCGTTGCCGGTGTACCAGTCCAGGCGAGTGTTGCCGCAACCACCGCTGTGCACGTCGAGGGAGTCGTAGTAGGCAGCCTTGATGGACTTCTTGGGGAAGGACACGGAGATCTCCGTGGTGACGGTGGAGCGCGAGGGGATGGTGCCCACGGGCAAAGCCTGGGAGTTCCACAGGGGCAGCGAGCCGTTGGTCTTGCTGTTCCAGTGCAGCGTCATCACGTGCCAGGAGCCCTTGCCGACGCGCCACCGGACACGGGGCGCGGGGCCCCGGTTCTTCATCAGGTTGCCGATGGCGAAGACGTACGAGGCCTTCGTGAGTGCCGTGTTCTCGGTGTTGTGGAGCCGGAGCGTGGCGTAGAGCGCAACGCCGGGCTTCCGCGCAGTGGGTACAGCCGATCCTGCCGCGTCCGAGACCGATACTGCTCCGTACCGGCAGCTGTACCCGGTGGCGGCGTCCTTGGGCTGAGCGGCAGCCGCGGCACCGTGGGCGGCGAGCGCGCTGAGGACACACGCGGTGGCGGCGAGAACGGCGCCGTGGCGAATAGTGGTGTTCAACATTTCCCCCTCATCGCCTTGATTCCACAGTGACCGCGGCCTGCCGTCAATGATCTCGGCAGCGTGAACTCCTCCCCCTCCGCGCGAAGGTCGACCGGCTTTCCGTGCGCGCCGTTCCTTGGTGAGCGAGCGTGGGGTACGCCGTGGCTGGGGTGGTCCGCTTCGGCCTTCGGGGTGGGCGCGCGTCCGCAATGCGCCGCGGTGGTCGGAGCGTGCGTCAGCCGGCGGCGCCGACCTGCTGGACCTTCCTGGCCGGGGCAGAACCCGACCCGGACATCCGCACTGGGCGCCCTTCACCTGAGTACGCGTACTCAGGTGAAGGGCAGGTGAGGTGCGGAACAGTGCTCCCGTTACGGAAGACGAGCACGGGGGTGCGCAGTGAGCAGCGCGGGGACAGCTGAACCGATACCAGGGGCGCGGAGACGGAGCAGGCGCACGCTGCGTGCCGCCGGAGTGGGGCTCGGCCTCATGGTGGCGCTGTACCTCGCGGAGTGGCTGCTGGTCTCTTCCCCCGCCTGCCGGAACGCCCCCGGCTGGGGCTGCCTCGGGGTGGCCGTGCTGTGGGGTGACGTCACTCCGTTCGTGCTGTTCGTCGTCGGGTGGCCGGTGTTGCGGATGCTGGGAGTGCGTCCGGCATGGCTCACCGCGCTGCTCGGTGTCGGTCTGAGCTGGTACCTCCTGCGGTATCTGACGGCGGTGGACAACCTCCCCGCGCTACCGGGCGGCGTCAGCTGGGTCCCGTTCGCGCTGCCGACCGCCGCCTTCGCGCTCGCGGCATGGTTCATCGCGTCTCTGCGCCCGTGGCTGCCGCGTGTGGCGACGGTGGTGGCGCTTGCGCTGGTGGTGCCGGTGAACACGTTCGTCGTCTCGCGGGTCGACGACAGCCGGCAGGAGGCGGCCTTGTCGGCGAGCCCGGTCCCGCTGCTCGGACCGCGGGTCCCCAGCGGCTACCACATCGAAGGTGTCGGGACCGAGACCCTCACCGCTCCCACCTTCTACTACCGTCTCGCCCCCGACGGCCGGCAGGCGACCAGCATGGCGGAGCTGCATCGCGAGATCGAGGTCATCGTCGCGCCGGTGCAGCCGCGGTTCACCCCACCGTCGCACTGCGCCGCGATCAACTCCACCTATCCCGTCCCGGCTCCCGCCTGTACCGCCGTCGCGCCGGACGTGTGGCGTTCGGGCAACTCGCAGTACGTCTCCTATTACATCCGGGTCGGCGACACGGTGGCGGACATCCAGGCGACCTCGCCGCCGGTGAGCCCGGCTGTGCTGACGTCGGTCGCGCGGAGCATGAGCGTCCGGCAGCCGTCCTACTTCACCGGAGGGTGAGGGGCTGTGTGCGGCGCGGCAGCTGCACATCGATCGTGGCAGGGTCCACGCGGTGACCGTCGGCGAGGCCGTCGACGCCGTCACTCGCGGCGGCGATCGCTGTCACTGCGGACGATGCGGTCGCGCTCGCTGTTGTCGCAGAGGGTCCAGCCAGGTCCGGGGAGCCGGACGCTCCCCGGCGGCGGATCCGCACCGTCGGCCGGTGTGCCGCGCCCGGAGGCGGCCGGGTGCTCGGGGCAGGTCGGGTGACGGTGTGGGCGGTGGGTGTCAGACTCCTCTTACGGGACGAGTCAGGGCGAAAGCTGAGGAACCGGTCATGGGTTTCGGCATCGGGCCTGCGGGCACGCGGCGCGGCTGCCTCGCCCGCACCCGCGTGGCCGTCGCGGTCGGGGCCGGGCCGGTGCTCGGCGCCCCCTGCGGGGGCGACGGCGCGAGCGGAGGCGAACGGCTCGGCGTCGACGGGAGCGGCGGCGGCCGACTCGGCGTCGGGGCGCTGCTGCCGGGCGGCGGGGCCTCGCGGGTCGGGCAGTTCGACCGGCCGCTCATCGAGCAGGCGCTGAAGCGGCTGTGCCCGCACTGCCCGGCGCCGGTCGGCGCGGCCGCGCCCGACGCCGACGTCCAGCAGCAACAGCTCCAGGCCCTGATCACCCGGGGCGTGAACGTCCCGGCCGCGCCCGCCGTCCGGATGGCAGTCGCCCTGGGCCGCGGCGAGCCGGCCGCCTCTGCCGCCTCCGTGGCCTCCGTGGCCTCCATGGCCTCCGTGGCCTCCGTGGCCTCCATGGCCTCCGTGGCCTCCATGGCCTCCGTGGCCTCCGGCACCGTGGCCGGACCGACCTCGCAGAAGATCCCGGCGGTGCTGCTGCCGTCGTACCCGGTGACAGCCGGCACGGTCGAGGACACGCTGATGAGGGACGTTATATACCGTATCGAGGAGATGTGTACGCCTAGACTCCGGTCCGCCTGTGCCAAGGCCGGACTCACCCGATGAGCCCGCCCCACGGGTGAGGGAGGTGGTGGCCCCGTGGTTCAGCCCCTGCTGGCGCTGCACGGCGTCTGCAAACGGTTCGCCGCCGTCGAGGCGCTGGTGGACGTCGACCTGGAGATCAGGGCCGGAGAGGTGGTCGCGCTGGTGGGAGGCAACGCCGCCGGAAAGTCCACGCTGGTCAAAGTGATCTCCGGGGTCGTGACCCCCGACCAGGGCGCCATCGAGTGGGAGGGCCGCCCGGTCCAGATCAAACGTCCGCGCGACGCCCGCGCCCTCGGCATCGCGACCGTCTACCAGGACCTCTCGATGTGCGGGAACCTCGACGTCGTCGGCAACCTCTTCCTCGGCCGGGAGATCCACCGCCACGGCGTCCTGGACGAGGACGAGATGGAGCGCCGCGCCCGCGAGGTCCTGCGGATCCTGCCCCTGCACATCCCCGACGTACGGGCCCCGCTCGCCACCCTCACCGGCGGGCAGCGGCAGGTCGTCGCGATCACCCGGTGCTTCCTCAGCGAGCCCCGTCTGCTGCTCCTCGACGAACCCACCGCCTCGCTCGGCCTCGAACAGACCGACCACCTCCTCGACCTGGTCGAGGACCTCCGCGACCGGGGCGCCGGGGTGCTGCTCATCAGCCACAACATGGGGGACATCAAGGCGGTCGCGGACCGGGTCGCCGTACTGCGCCTCGGCCGCAACAACGGCCTCTTCAAGGTGGGCACCACCTCCCAGGAGGAGATCATCGGCGCCATCACGGGGGCGGCCGACCACTCCGGCCGGCCCCGCCGCCCGACCGACCCCGAGGAGACCTGGCCGTGAGGCACGGGCACCGGGGCCGGCTCACGGCGGTCATGCCCCCCTGAGGATGCGCTGGGCGGGGAGCCGGAGACGGCAGACTCGGGGCGTCGGTCCGGCGGCCGAGGGGTGACAGGGGACGACGGGGTTCGGGTGTGGTCCGGATCACGGGAAGGGGGTGGGGCGTGCCGGACAGCTCAGTGACGTGAGCACACATATGCGTACCCGGGTACGGGCCGGGGAGCCGAGCGCGTTCGCGGAGCTGTTCGACAGCTACTCGCGCGCCGTCTACAACCACGCCTTCCGGCTGACCGCCGACTGGTCGGTGGCCGAGGACGTGATGGCCGCGACCTTCCTGGAGGCGTGGCGGCTGCGCGACCGCGTCGACCCCGAGGGCGGTTCGCTCCGCCCCTGGCTGCTGGGCATCGCCACCAACACCGCCCGCAACCAGTACCGCAGCAACCGCCGGTACCGGGCCGCCGCGAACGCCGCGGCGGCGGCACAGCTGTCGGTGCCCGACCACGCGGACGAGGTGGCCGACCGCGTCGACGACCGGCACCGCCTCGCCGCCGCCCTCACCGCCCTCGGCCGCCTCCGAAGACCGGAGCGCGAGGTCGTCACGCTCTGCCTGGGCGAGGGCCTGGACTACGGGGCGGCGGCGGAGGCGCTCGGCATCCCCGTCGGCACCGTGGCCTCCCGGCTCTCCCGCGCCCGAAGAAAGCTGCGCGACCTCACCGGCCCCGCGCCCGCAGGTCCCCCGGCGGCCGGCCGACCGCCAGCCGACCCCGCGCCCGCCGGACCCACACCCACCAGCCCCGCACCCACCGGCCCACCGCCAACCGGCCCAGCGCCGGCCGGCCCCCCGCCAGCCGGCCCACCGCCGGGAAAAGTCCGCGGAATTCGGGAAGGCGACCGCCGCTCCCGACAGACAAGAGGTGATCACACCCACGTGATCCGGCCCGCACAGGAAGGACGACGATGACCGTGCACACCTCCCGGAACCACCCGGCCGAGGGCGACGGCGGCGCCGAGCTGCTGTCCGCAACCGCGCGGGACCTGCCGCCGGGCCGCCACCAGTTCCACAAGGAGCGACTGATGGCCCAGATCCACGACATGCGGCAGACGGAGCGGACCACGCCCCCCGCACCGGAGCGGCGCCGCCGGTTTCCCCGTCCGGCGGTCGCCCTGCCGCTGACGGTGGCCGGGCTCGCGGCGGCGGTCGTCGCCGGAGTGACCCTCACCGGCCACGACGGCAACGGCGTGCAGGACGCCGGCCCAGCCCTCACCACCACCGTCGGCGCGGCCACCACCAAGGGCGTCACCCGGCTGCTCGACCAGATCTCCCTGGCCGCCACCGAGACCTCGGCCTCCCGCCCCACCGTCCGGCCCGGCCAGTACATCTACATCGAGTCCAAGTCGGCCGACAGCTATGTCCGCACCGTCGACGGCACGTCCTCCCTGGCCGGCCACCCGCTGCACACGCGGCAGGTCTGGAAGTCCCCGGACGGCACCAAGGGCTGGCTGATCGACCCTGCCGTCAACAAGAGCCCCGAGGGCGAGACCCTGTCCCTCCCGGACGAGCAGGGCAACACCCCGAAGCCGTCCCTGAACGGACCGTCGTACGACTACCTCACCAAGCTCACCACCGACCCGGACAAGCTGCTCGCCAAGATCTACAAGGAGACGAAGGGCCAAGGGAACTCCCCCGACCAGGAGGCGTTCACCACCATCGGCGACCTCCTCGGCGAGAGCTACCCCCCGGCGGGGCTGTACCCGGCGCTGTTCAAGGCCGCCGCGAAGATCCCCGGTGTCGTCGTGGTCGACGACGCGACGGACGCGGTGGGCCGGCACGGTGTGGCGGTGGCCCGGCTCGACGAGGCCAGCGGACAGCGCGAGGAGTGGATCTTCGACAGCAAGAGCCATGTCTTCCTCGGCGAGCGCTCGGTCCAGGTACGCAGGAACAGCGGCGACGACGGCCTGATCACGCCCGGCACCGTCGTCTACACCACCGCGATCCTCGAACGCACGGTCGTGGACGGCATCAGGCAGACCCCCGCCGCGACGTCCTGACCACCGGAGGGGCCGCCCGCGGGGCAGGGGAACCGCTCGCCGTCGGTTGAGCGGACAAGGACACGGCGGGATCCTTGGAGCGGGTGCGGGTACCCGGACACCCGGACACCCGGAGGCACCATGGACGCACGCGTACCGGAGGACCTGGCGGTCGTGGTCGACGCCGGCGGGGCGGTCCTCGTGTGGAGCGCGGGCGCCCGGCAACTGCTCGGGTACGAAGCCACCGAGGTCGTCGGCCGCCCGGCCCGGTCCCTGCTCGCCGGGCGCCTGCCCCCGTCCGCGCGCCGCCACCTCGCCGCCGGGCACCGCTGGTCCACCGAGGTGGCGCTGCGGCACCACAACGGCGACCGGGTCGTCGTACGCCTCCAGGGCACCCCGCTGACCGCCGGGGCCGACCGGCCGCTCTGGCTGGTCACCGGCGCGGCGCGGACGACCGTCTCCGGACGCGTCGAGGCGGGCGCGGCAGCCCTGTGGGACCTCACGCTGGCCCAGCTGCCGATGCCGGTGGCGATCTACGACCGGGACGCCCGGCTCGTCACCGCCAACGAGGTCATGACCCGCGTCATGGGCCTGCCCGTCGCGGAGATGCGCGGGCTGACCCTGTGGGAGATCGAGCCCAGGCCGCCCTTCGACGAGTACGACCGGCTCCAGCGGGAGGTGCTGCGCACCGGCCGGACGGTCTTCCACGAGCAGCACGGCCAGGCGCCCGGCGAGACCCGCGAGCACGCCTGGTCGATGTTCTTCTCCCCGTTGAAGGACGAGACCGGCGCGGTGCAGGGCCTGTCCGCGGTCGTCTTCGACACCACCGAGCAGTACTGGGCCCGCCGCCACCTGGCCGTCCTCAACGACGCGAGCCTGCGCATCGGCAGCACCCTGGACGTGGTGCGGACCGCCGACGAACTGGCGGAGGTGGCCGTCGGCCAGTTCGCCGACTACGTCACCGTCGACCTGCTGGAGTCCGTCGTCCTGGGCGACGAGCCGGAACCGCTGCCGCCGGGCCGGTCCCTGACCGTACGCCGTACCGCGCAGCGGTCGGTCCTGCCGGGCTGTCCGGAGTCGGCGGCCGCCCCGGGCGACCCGGTCCACTACCCGGCGGACACGCCCCCGATGTGGGCCCTGACCGGCGGCCGGGCCACCCGCAACAGCCCCGGCGCCCCCGGCATGCGGGAGTGGATCGCCGCCTCCCAGGCCCGCGCCGACGCCGTCGCCCGGCACATGATCCACTCGGTGCTGATGGTGCCGCTGCGCGCCCGGGGCGTCACCCTGGGCCTGGTCCACTTCGTGCGGCACCGTACGCCCGAGTCCTTCACCGAGGACGACCAGCGGCTCGCGGAGGAGATCGTCGCGCGGGCCGCGGTGAGCGTGGACAACGCCCGCCGCTACACCCGCGAGCGCCGTACCGCCCTCGCGCTCCAGCGGAGTCTGCTGCCGGGGCCGCCACCGGGTCTGGCGGCCACCGAGGTGGCGTACCGCTATCTGCCCACGGGCTCGGGCGCGGACGTCGGCGGCGACTGGTTCGACGTCATCCCGTTGTCCGGCGCCCGGGTCGCCCTGGTGGTCGGCGACGTGGTCGGCAACGGCGTCGGCGCGTCCGCGACGATGGGGCGCCTGCGTACGGCGGTCCGGACCCTCGCGGACGTGGACCTGGCCCCCGACGAACTCCTGACCCAGCTGGACGACCTGGTCATCCGCCTCGACCCCGAGGAGACCCCGGTGTTCCCGGGGCGCCCGGAGACAGCGCTCGGCGGGACGGCCGGAGCCCCGACGGGAGCCGACGGGGTCGGGCCGGGTGAGGCGGGGGCGGTGCTGGGGGAGGTCGGTGCGACCTGTCTCTACGCCGTCTACGACCCGGTGAGCCGCCGCTGCACCATGGCCAGGGCCGGGCACCCGCCGCCGGCGCTGGTCACCCCCGACGGCCAGGTGCGCTTCCTCGACCTCCCGGCCGGGCCCCCGCTCGGCCTCGGCGGCCTCCCCTTCGAGTCCGTCGAGATGGCCCTGCCGGAGGGCAGCCTGCTCGCCCTCTACACCGACGGGCTGGTCGCGACCGCCGACCACGACATCGAGGTGGGCCTGAACCTGCTCCGCGGGGCCCTCGGCGGGCCGGCCCTGCCCCTGGAGGACATGTGCGACCAGGTCCTGCGCGCGGTCCTGACCGACCGCCCCGCCGACGACATCGTGCTCCTCCTGGCCCGCACGTCCGCCCTGGACCCCGCGAAGGTCCGCACCTGGCAGCTCCCGCAGCACCCGGCGGCGGTCGCCGGGGCCCGCAAGATGGCCGGCGAGCAGCTGGAGGCCTGGGGGCTGACGGACACGGCCTTCGCCACGGAACTGATCGTCAGCGAACTGGTCACCAACGCGGTCCGCTACGGCGAGAGCCCCATCGCCCTGCGCCTGATCCGCGACGCGTCCCTGATCTGCGAGGTCTCCGACGGCAGCAGCACGGCCCCCCATCTGCGCCGCGCCCGGGTCTACGACGAGGGCGGCCGGGGGCTGCTCCTGGTCGCGCAGCTCTCGGAACGCTGGGGCAGCCGTCAGACCCCCACCGGCAAGACGATCTGGGCGGAACAGTCGCTCCCCGCGTCCCTGTGACCTGTCGCGCCGGTGGCCGGCCCGGTGTCCCTGGGCGGCGGCGCCCACCACCCGTACTCGGGCCGGACCGAGTAGCGGGTCCCCTTGCCACCCCTGCTCGACTTCACTGGTAGACATGGCTGTTCACTCACCCGGGCAGAAGGGGAGAACACCATGCCCGAGCAGTTCCCGCCCGTCGAACCGTACGCCCGCGGGCTCCTCGATGTCGGTGACGGACAGCGGATCTACTGGGAGACCAGCGGCTCCCCCGACGGCAAGGCCGCCCTGTGTGTGCACGGCGGTCCCGGTGGCGGCGGGCGCCGACACAGTCGAAGGATGTTCGACCCCGAGGTCTACCGGATCGTCCTCTTCGACCAGCGCGGCTGCGGCGAGAGCCTGCCGCACGCCTCCGACCCGGCGGTCGGCCTCGCCGCCAACACCACCGACCACCTGATCGCCGACATGGAGCGGCTCCGCGAGCACCTGGGCATCGACCGCTGGCTCCTCTACGGCGGCTCCTGGGGCTCCACCCTGATCCTCGCCTATGCCGAACGCCACCCCGAGCGGGTCTCCGAGATCGTCATCGCGGGTGTCACCATGACCCGGCCGGAGGAGACGGACTGGCTCTACCGCGGGGTCGGCCGTCTGCTCCCCGGCCCCTGGGAGGCCTTCCGCGACGCCCTGCCGGCCGCCGACCGCGACGGTGATCTCGTCGCCGCCTACGACAGGCTGCTCAACAGCCCCGACGACGCGGTCCGGACCGCGGCCGTCCGCGCCTGGGCCACCTGGGAGGACGCCGTCATCGCCCACGAGACACTGGGCAACCCCGGCGCGTACAGCAACCGGCCCGACGACGCCCTGGTGGCCTTCGTCCGCATCTGCGCGCACTACTTCTCCCACGACGCCTGGCTGGAGGACGGCCAACTGCTCCGGGACGCCCACCGGTTGGTCGGTATCCCCGGGGTCCTGATCCACGGCCGTCTCGACATCGGGAGCCCGCTGAAGACGGCGTGGGAACTGGCCAAGGCGTGGCCCGACGCGGACCTCATGGTGATCGACGACTCGGGCCACACCGGCAGCCCCACGATGCGGAACACGATCCTCACAGCCATCGCACGGTTCGGGGAGGGGCCGGGGGTGACGGAAGGCCAAGGGTGACGGGGAGACGGGGTGGTTGCGGGCCCTTCAGGGTGGCTGGCCCTCTGGTTGGCGGGTGCGCGCCGACGAAGCCAGGCCGGCTGGATCAGGGTCGGCCCGGCCCCGGCGCGCCCCCGTCGGATTGCGGTGCCGGTCGCGGGCCTCGTTCACGGTGCCGGGTTCGGACTGCTCGGGCGGGGTCGGCGGGTTCCGGTTCGGGCAGTGTTTCGAGTCGGCCTGCCAGAACTCCGGAATAGCCGTCCCGCGGCCCCCTGTTGTCCCGACCATGACGACGAACGCGCCACGCCCCGAGGTACTGCGCTACACCGCCTTCTCCAGCACCCCCGACGGCGGCAACCCCGCCGGGGTCGTACTGGACGCGACCGGCCTGGACGACGGTGACATGCTGGCCGTCGCCGCCGACCTCGGGTACTCGGAGTCCGCGTTCCTGACCGCGCCCCCGGAGGGCCTGGCCGACGGGGCGGAACGGGCCTACCGCATCCGCTACTTCAGCCCCAGGGCCGAGGTGCCGTTCTGCGGGCACGCCACCATCGCGACCGCCGTGGCGCTCGCCGAGCGGACGGGCCCCGGCGAGCTGGTGTTCGCGACCCGCGCCGGCACGGTCCCGGTGACGGTGACCGAGGAGGGCGGCGCGATCCGGGCCACGCTCACCAGCGTCGAGCCGCACACCGAGGAGATCTCCGCCGCCGACCTCACGGAGGCGCTGGCCGCGCTCGGCTGGCCGGCCGCCGATCTCGACCCCGCCTTCCCGCCCCGCGTCGCGTTCGCCGGCGCCCGCCATCTCGTGCTCGCGGCCGCGACCCGGGCCCGCCTCGCCGACCTCGCCTACGACTTCGCGCGCCTCGAAGCCCTGATGCACCGCCTGGACCTGACCACGGTCCAACTGGTGTGGCGGGCTTCGGCCACCGTCTTCCACGTCCGGGACCCCTTCCCGGTCGGCGGGGTCGTCGAGGACCCGGCGACCGGCGCCGCGGCCGCCGCGTTCGGCGCGTACGCCCGTGAGCTCGGCCTGGTTCCCGAGGACGCGGTCCTCACCCTGCACCAGGGCGAGGACCTGGGCCGCCCCGGCGAACTCACGGTCACCCTGCGTGCGGGCGACCCCCGCGTCCGGGTCAGCGGCACCGGCGCCCGCATCGGCTGAGGCCCGCCCCTGCCGCGGCCCGCCCCTGTCCCGTCCCCGACAGCGGGGACGGGGCACGACTCACTTACCCGGTCACCAGCCCCAGTGCCGACGCCAGTTCCTGGTACGCCGGGAGGGGGTCGGTGTCGTCGGGGTGTACGAGTTGGAGGGCCACGTGGTCGGCGCCCGCGTCGAGGTGGGCGCGTAGGCCCTGCGCCACCTGGGCGGTGGTGCCGTGCAGGATCAGCGCGTCGAAGAGGCGGTCGCTGCCGCCGTCCGCGAAGTCGGTGTCGTCGAAGCCCAGGCGGCGCAGGTTGCTGACGTAGTTGCCCAGCCCCAGGTACATGCCGAGCGTGGCGTCGCCGATCGCGCGGGCCCGGGTACGGTCGGTCTCCAGGATCACCTTCTGCTCGGGGGCCAGCAGCGGTCCCGCACCCAGGATTTCGCGGGCCTGCCGGGTGTGTTCGGGGGTGACGAGGTAGGGGTGCGCGGCGGCCGTGCGTGCGCCGGCCAGGCGCAGGACGCGGGGGCCGAGCGCCGCCAGCGCCCGGCGTGCCACCGGTACGCCCCCTTCGTCGAGGACGTCGAGGTAGTCGTTCAGCGCCTGGTACGGCCGTACGAACTCCTTGGTCGCCTCCGGGTGCCCGGCGCCGACGCCCAGCAGGAAGCGGTCCGCGTGCCGTTCGGCGATGCGCCGGTACGCGCGGGCGACCCGATCGGCCGGGTTGGACCAGATGTTCACGATGCCGGTGGCGACCACCAGCCGTTGCGTGGCGTCGAGGATGCGTTCGACCACCGCCAGGTCCGGGTCGGTGACGTCGCCGAGCCAGAGGGTGCCGTAGCCGAGCCGTTCCACCTCGACGGCCACCTCGGGCGCGGTCTTCGAATGGCGCCAGACACCGACGGCACCAAGGTCGATCCTGTCCGTGATCTCGGTCATACGACGCACAACCGGAGGGTTCTGACGTGTATTCCGCCGCCCCGAACGATCACATCTCTGAATTTTCTTTACATCCATGAAACTTGACGCGCTCACAACACGCTTCTAGCTTCGCTTAGAAAGCGCTTACCGCGCCCTCCGGAACGCATCCGAACGGAGACAACGATGCACGTGAGACCAGTCATCACGGCCGTCGGCCTGGTCGCCGGCACGCTCGTGGCGTTGTCCGGCACGCCCGCGCAGGCCGCGTCCACGGTGCTGTACGTGTCGCCGAGCGGCACCGACAGCGCGGCCGGCACCCAGTCCGCGCCGACCACGCTCACCTCCGCGATCAGCCGGATCGCCGCCGGCGGCACGATCTACGTGCGCGGCGGGACGTACCACTACTCCGCCACGGTGACCATCCCGGCCGGCTCCGACGGGACCGCCGGCGCCCGCACCACGCTCTCCGCCTACCCCGGCGAGACCCCGGTGTTCAACTTCTCCGCGCAGAGCGAGAGTCCGTCCAACCGGGGCATCCAGCTCTTCGCCGACTACTGGCACCTGTACGGCCTGACGGTCGAACACGCCGGTGACAACGGGATCTACGTCGGCGGCAGCAACAACGTCGTCGAGCGGACGGTCACCGCGTACAACCGCGACACCGGCCTCCAGCTCGGCCGGATCTCCTCCACCACGCCCAGCAGCGCATGGCCCGCGAACAACCTGATCGTCAGCTCCGAGTCGCACGACAACGAGGACAGCGGCGGCGAGAACGCGGACGGGTTCGCGTCGAAGCTGACCACCGGCACCGGGAACGTCTTCCGGTACGACGTCTCGCACCACAACATCGACGACGGCTGGGACCTGTACACCAAGACCGACACCGGCGCGATCGGCCCGGTCACCATCGAGTACTCGCTGTCCTACGGCAACGGCACCCTGACCGACGGCACACAGAACGCGAACGGCGACCGCAACGGCTACAAGCTCGGCGGCGACGCCATCGCCGTCAACCACGTGGTGCGGCACGACATCGCCTACGGCAACGGGCACCACGGGTTCACCTACAACAGCAACCCCGGCACGATGGCCGTCTCGAACAACGTGGGCATCGACAACGCCGAGCGCAACTTCTCCTTCGACAAGGGCACCTCGGTGTTCCGCACCGACACCTCGTGCCGGTTCTCCGTCACCGGCTCCAACGACAAGACCGTCGGCGACGTCGACGGCTCCAACCAGTTCTGGACGGGTACGAACGGCTCCCGCTGCTCCGCCTACGCGGGCGCCCTCGGCTGGTCCTTCGCCTCCAGCGGCAAGTTGAACGTCACCTTCGGCGGCAACGTCGTGAACCCGTAGCCCGGCACGGACCCGGGTGTCCACACCCTGTGGACACCCGGGCCGTCGGGGGGTGCAACGGCTCGACCCGATCGGTTCCGGCCAAGAATTTTCAAGCAAAGATTTGAACTGAACATAAGAGAGTCATTAGTGTCTGTTGCCCCGAACCTCTGCTCGGAAGGAGCTCGCCTCCGTGGCGTCCCACCGTCGTCCCAAGCAGCCGAGCCGTGCTCGGGTCACCGTGCTCACCTCCGCCGCCGCTGCCGCCGTGGCCCTCTCCGCCCAGGCGGCCAACGCGGCGCCCAGCGAGAAGCCGAGCAAGAACGAGGTCAAGTCCCGAGTGGACAAGCTCTACGAGGAGGCCGAGCAGGCCACCGAGAAGTTCAACGGGGCCAAGGAGAAGCAGGAGAAGCTGCAGAAGCAGATATCCGCGCTGCAGGACTCGGTCGCACGCGGCCAGGACGAACTGAACGAACTGCGCGACGGCATCGGCTCGATGGCCACCGCCCAGTACCGCAGCGGCGGCCTCGACCCGTCCCTCCAGCTCTTCCTCTCCTCCGACCCGGACAGCTACCTCGACAAGGCGTCCACGCTGGACCAGTTGAGCAGCCAGCAGGTCGAAACGCTGAAGAAGATCCAGGCGAAGCAGCGGGAACTGGCCCAGGAGCGCGCCGAGGCGTCCGGCAAGCTGAAGGACCTGGCCGCCACCCGTACCGAACTCGGCCGGAAGAAGAAGGGAGTTCAGGCCAAGCTCGCCGCGGCGCAGAAACTGCTCAACAGCCTCACCGCCGCCGAGAAGGCCGCCCTCGCCGCCGAGCAGGACCGTGCCAGCCGCTCCTCCAGCGAGCGCGTGGACCTCGGCGGCGACACCTCCGCCACCGGCAGGGCCGCCGCCGCCTTCGCCGCCGCCAAGACCAAGATCGGCACCCCGTACGTGTACGGCGCCACCGGCCCGTCCTCCTACGACTGTTCGGGCCTGACGTCCTGGGCCTACGCGCAGGCCGGCGTCTCCATCCCGCGCACCTCCGAGTCGCAGGCGACCATCGGCACCAAGATCTACTCGGCCTCGCAGCTCCAGGTCGGCGACCTCGTCTTCTTCTTCAACGACCTGCACCACGTGGGCCTGTACGCGGGCAACGGGCAGATCCTGCACGCCCCGCGCACCGGCACGGTCGTCCGCTACGAGTCGATGAGCACCATCGGTGGCCCGTTCATGTTCGGCGTCCGCGTCTGACCGGGGGCGAACTACAGCGCCCGTAAGGGGCGCTGGGGGCACCCCCGGCCGGAGGCTGGGGGAGGAACTGCGCGACAAGCCACGACGGCGCAGTGGACGGCTGAGCACCGATGTGCCGCGACGGTCCGATGTGGCTGATCGCGCAGTTCCCCGCGCCCCTTTCGGGGCGCTTTTGCTCAGGCCTCTGTTTCGGGGCGGCCCTCCGTCGCCCACAGGGTGTGGAAGGTGCCCTCCCGGTCCGTGCGCCGGTAGGCGTGCGCGCCGAAGTAGTCCCGCTGACCCTGGAGGAGGGCCGCCGGGAGGCGGTCCGCGCGGAGCGTGTCGTAGTGGGCGAGGGCCGCCGAGAACGCCGGGACCGGGACGCCCCGGCGGGTCGCGGACGCGACCGTCTCGCGCCACGGCACCTGCGCGTCCGCGATCTCCTTCGCGAACTCCCCCTCCGCGAGCAGGCTGACCAGGTCGGGGTCGGCCCGGTAGGCCGCGCGGATCCGGTCCAGGAAGGACGCCCGGATGATGCAGCCGCCCCGCCAGATCCGCGCCACCGCACCGAGGTCGATCTTCCAGCCGTACTCGGCGGCGGCGTCCTGGATCATCGTCCAGCCCTGGTCGTAGGCGATGACCTTCGACGCGTACAGGGCGTGCTCGACACGGGACGCGAAGCGGTCGGCCTCGGTCGCGCTGAGCGGTGGCGTGGTGCCGCCGGGCAACCCGGCGTAGGCGGCCCGCAGTTCACGGCGCCCGGAGGCCGCGCGGGCGAACGTCGCCTGGGCGATGGCGGTGACCGGCGAGGCCAGGTCCAGCGCGGTCTGCACGGTCCAGCGCCCGGTCCCCTTCTGCCCGGCCGCGTCGGCGACCACGTCGACGAAGGGGGCCCCGGTCGCGGCGTCGACGTGGGCGAGGACGTCGGCCGTGATCTCGATGAGGTAGGAGCCGAGCCGGCCGCCGTTCCACTGGCGGAAGACGTCCGCGATCTCGGCCGGCGCGAATCCGCCCACCTGCCGCAGCAGGTCGTAGGCCTCGGCGATGAGCTGCATGTCGGCGTACTCGATGCCGTTGTGGACCATCTTCACGAAGTGCCCGGCGCCGTCGGCGCCGACGTGCGTGCAGCACGCCTCACCGCCGACCTTGGCGCTGATGTCCTCGAACATCGGCCCGAGGACGGCGTACGACTCGACGGAGCCGCCCGGCATGACGGCGGGCCCGTGCAGCGCGCCCTCCTCGCCGCCGGACACCCCGACGCCCACGAAGTGCAGCCCCTTCTCGCGCAGGGCGGCCTCGCGGCGGCGGGTGTCGGCGAAGTGGGCGTTGCCGCCGTCGATGACGATGTCACCGGGTTCGAGGAGCGGGACGAACTCGTCGATGACGGCGTCGGTGGCCGCACCCGCCTGCACCATGATCATGAGGCGGCGGGGGCGTTCGAGGGCGGCCACGAACTCCGCGGCGCTCTCGGCGCCGACGAACGTGCCCTCGTGCCCGTACTCGTCGAGCAGCGCACGGGTCCGGGCGGGCGTGCGGTTGTGGACGGCGACCGGGTAGCCGTGCCGGGCGAAGTTCCGGGCCAGGTTGCGGCCGATCACGCCCAGGCCGGTCACGCCGATGGCTGCGGATGCGTTCACGGGGGACTCCGATCTGCGGTCGAACGCTGACGTGCCCGGAGGTACGGGCGGACGGTGGGCGTCCGTTCAGACCGGCCCGGTGTCTCGCACAAAGTTCGAAGATGTCCGCACCGCCCGCACCGCGGTGCCGCGACGGACAGACTGCACCCCATGGCTCGTCTGAGGTTCGTCCTGGTCACCGCGCTGGTCGCCCTCCTCCTGCTGCCCGTCTCCCGCCCGGAGACCCCGCGCGCCCCCGCCCCCGGCCCCTTCGGGGCGTACCTCGGCTACGGCGCCGACGGCGTGCGGCGGGTGCGCGCGCTCGGCGCGTGGCTGGGCCGCGACGAACCGCGCGTCGGGCACACGTACCTGCCCGGTGACGTGTGGCCGAACATCGAGGGCGCCCCCGGCTTCGTCCGGCTGTGGGCGCGCTGGCGGCGGGCCGAACCGGACCGGCTGCTCGTCCTGAACGTGCCGATGCTGGAACGGACGGAGGAGCACCTGCCGGACGCCGAGGTCCGCCGCGAACTGCGGCTCGGGGCGGGCGGCTCGTACGACGGCCACTTCCGGGCGCTGGCCCGGCGGCTGGTGGCGGTCGGCGCGCCGGACACCGTCGTCGTCCTCGGCTGGGAGATGAACGGGGTGACGTACACCCACCGCTGCGGCCCCGACCCGGCCGCCTGGAAGGCGTACTGGGCGCGGATCGTCACGGCGATGCGGTCGGTGCCGGGCCAGCGGTTCCGCTTCGACTTCGCGCCCGACCGGGGCCGGGACGCGGTCCCCTGGACCCGGTGCTACCCCGGGGACCGGTACGTCGACATCGTCGGGATGGACGCCTACGACGCCCCGCGCGGGCTCTCCTTCCCGGAGCAGGTGGCGGAGCCCTACGGGCTGCGGGCCCAGGTCGACTTCGCCCGGGCCCACGGCAAGCCCGTCTCGTACCCGGAGTGGGGGCTGTACGAGAACGGGGACGACCCCGCGTACCTGCGGGGCATGCTGGACTGGTTCGCGCGCGTCCGGCCGGTGTACCAGACCCTCACGGACTACTGCCCGCACGGGGTCTGGGGGTGCCGCGGCAACCCCAGGTCCACGGCCGTGTACCGGTCCCTGATGAGGAGATAGGCGCGCGCGTCAGGAGGATCCGGCGCTGGACGGGCCGAAGAACTCGATCTCGGCGATGGCGACCTGGGTCTCGGCCGACGCCTGGTACGACGACTCGATCGTGAAGCGGACCGAGACGACGTCCGCCGCGCGGAAGTCGCGGGTCTGGCCGCCGGCCGTCTGGTCCAGGACCAGCTCCCGGTCCTCGGTCTTTCCGTCGGCCGTCTTGATCGTCGCCTTCAGCCGGTGCGGCAGCGCCGACTTCTTGAGCTGGTCGAAGTGGGTCGACTCGCCCGAGGTGAAGATGACGTTGAGCAGCCGGGTCGGCTCGTCGAAGCGGGCCTCGATCCACTCGCCCTGGCCGGCCTGCGTCACACCCGGGCCCCACCAGGTGTTGTTCAGCTTGTCGAAGGCCAGGTCCGGCTTGTGGCCCGCGTACGAGCGGGACGCGCTGACGCGGTCCGGGGGGACCTGGACGCGCTTGGCGAAGTGGTCGCGGGTGGCGCTGATCGCCTTCGGCGTGTTGACCGCCAGGACCGCGACGACGGTGAGGAGGAGGGCCACGCCGATCCAGGTGAGGACGCGGTCGAAGGTGCGGCGGAGGCGGGGGCGGTCGCCCGCCCACGGGGTCTCGCGGTTGCGGAGGTCGAGGATGCGGCGCCACCACGGGCGGGGGGCGGAGGGGGAGGCGTCGGGGTGGCCGGCCATGGGCATGGCGCAGCGGGTGCAGAAGTGGCGGTCGGGGCGGTTGGGGGTGGCGCACCAGGGGCAGGGGGTGCCGCCGTGGGCGCCGAGGTCCTCGCCGGGGGCGCGGACGGAGGTGGGGCGTTGGGGGGTGGGGCGGCCGGGGAGGACGGGGGAGACGGTGGCGGGGGCCGGGGTGGGGGTGGGTTCCGCCACCGGGATGAGCAGGCGCCGTGCCCTGTCGTGGGCGTCGTCGCCTTCGGTGGGTGAGGGCTGCGGGGGCTGCGTCGTCTCGTCGGGGGTTTGAGGTGTGGGGACGGTGGGGGCGTCGGGGGGCTGGGGGGCCTGGGGGGCCTGGGGGGCCTGGGGGGCCTGGGGGGTCGGGACGGTGGGGGCGTCCGGGGTCGTGGGGGCCGTGCGGGTGGGTTGTGGCTGGTCGCGCAGTTCCCCGCGCCCCTGACGGGGCGCTGTCGTGGCCGGTGGCGAGGAGGGGCCGTGGTCCTGGCGGGGTGTTGTCGGTGTCGTGGCTTCCTGGGCGTCGGGGGGTGCCGTTGCGGTTGCCGTTGCTGTTGCCGGTGTGCGGGTGTCGCGTGGGGGGAGGCCGGTGCCGCCGTCGCGGCGGGTGAAGGCGTCCCAGCCCGGGGGCGGGCTCGCGGAGTTCGCCGCCGCGGCCGGGGTGTCTTTGTTGCCGGTCCAGCTCAGGACCCCTCCGCAGGCGTCGCAGAAGGACTGGCCCGGTTCGGCGACCGTGCCGCACTCCGTGCAGTTCTGGGTGGTCGTCATCGCTACGGGGTCCTTTCGGCGGACGGAGAAGAAGCGGTCACCTGGACCGTGTAGGGCATGTGGGCGGGGCGGGCGGCGGCCACGAGGCGTTCCAGGCGGACCTCGTCGGCCGGGGTGGGCGCGGGCAGCGTGAGGTGGACGTGCAGGTGGGGGCGCGGGGCGCCGGGGAACGCGCCGAGCGGGCGGGCGCTCCAGGCCGCGCCGCCGCTCTCGGTGATCTCCGGTGCCACGCCGAACGCCAGCCGGACCGCCTCGGACAGGCCGCGCCGGGTGCCCCGGATGCGGTGCAGGTAGGCGGCCGCGGCCACCGCCGCGCGGAGCAGCGGTGCCGGTTCGGTGCCGTCCGTCTCCGCGCCGACCCAGGTGCCGAGCCACTCCGCGAAGTCCAGCGGGGCCAGCGCCGGGTCGAAGTAACTGGGCAGGCAGTCCAGGACGTTGGGGATCGGGGCGATCACGTCGTCCAGGCCGGCGACGAAGCGCAGGGCGAGGTCGTCGTCGGCGAAGACCGCGGGGAGCATCGGGCCGATGGGGGTGGAGGAGCCCAGGCCGTCGATCGAGCCTCTCAACGCGGACCTCCGGACACGTCGTCGACCGTCGTCATTCGCCGATCACCCGGACCCGGTGGTCGTAGGAGAAGACCAGGGACGGGGCGTCCAGGTCGATGCGGTCCGTCGGGTCGCCGCGCTTGCCGGTGAGCGGGTCGGCGGGGTGCAGGACGACCTCGTCGACGAGTTCCACGCCGGGGACGCGTTGCAGCACCGCGAAGACCTCACCGGACTGCACCGGGCGCCCGAACGGCCAGCCCTTGCCGTCGGCGCCGCCGGTCAGCGGGTCGAGGTGGCGGTAGAGGGCGTCGTGGGCCTGGCGGCGGACCCGGTCGACGTCCACCCCGCGGAAGGCGTGCACCGTGGCGACGACGGTGACGCCCTGGTAGAAGGGCGGTCCGACGGCCAGCCTGGTGCCGATCAGGCGGCGTTCGTCCAGGTGCCGGGTGATGCGGTCCAACAGGGCGTCACCGGGCACGAGTTGCTCGAAGCGCAGCCGCCCGCCGGGGTCCGGCACGGCCTGCGGGACCACCAGGACCCGCACCGCGTAGGCGCCGTGCTCGCCCTCCTCGCCCTCCAGGCAGGTGATGCGGGCGGTCTCCGGGGCGGCGCGGCGGGCCAGCTCCTCGTAGTCCCGCAGGGTCACCGCCCGCTCCTGGGCGCGCAGCGTGATCGGGGCGCGCACCTTGGCCTCGGCGACCGTCTCGCCGTCCACTCCCCCGCGCGCCGCCTCCCGGTTGACGACCTCGGAGACGTACGGGATGGAGGAGCGCAGGATCTGTACGGCCCCCCGGGCCACGTTGCCGTCCCGGCCGCCGCCGGTGCGGTAGCGGCGGGCCCGGATGACGGCGCCCTTCGCGGCCACCGCGCCGTACTGGCGCAGCGAGCCGTCCGGTTCGCGCACCGCGGGGCCGAACGCGATCTCGCCGGTGGTCGCGTCGAGCGTGATGTGCCGGTCGTACGGCCCGGAGGCCGCGAAGTGCGGGACCACCTGCCAGTCCAGCCAGCCGCCCTCGCCGTCGTGCTCGGCGGTCTGCAGGAGCAGCGGCGGGGTGTCACCGACGACCGGGGCGTGGGCGAGCTGCAGCCGCTGGCCGGGCAGGCCGGTGGACTCGCCGAGCGCCTCGTCCTCGACGGTCTCCGCGTGCACCGCGCCCGTGGTGCCGCCGATCGTGCAGGCCTCGGCGAACCGGACCGTCGGGGAGGTGGTGTAGAAGGGCTGGTCGGGGTGGGGTTCGGTGACCCGGCAGCGCAGCCAGCCCGCCTCCCGGCCGCCGTTGCGGGACAGCACGTGACCGCCGGGGACGTGCAGCACGACCTCGCCGGGCCGGTTCAGACCACCGGTGCCGTCCTGGTCGACCTCGCACTCCCGCCAGCCGTCCTCCGTCCACGCCTCCCACACGAGCGGCGGCTGCCGCGGGTCCACGCCGACACCGTCGACCCTGCTGTCCAGGTCGAGCGCGACCGCGCAGTGCGGGACGGCCGCGGACAGGCCGAGCAGCATGCAGTCACCGGGGTTCGGGGACTCCGTGAAGCACAACAGGTCCTTGCCCTCGGCGAGTTCGTGGGTGAGGTCGACGACGGCCGAGCCGCGCTCCTGCTTCATCAGGTGGTGCAGCGCGCTCGGCACGATCGCCAGGTCGCGTTCGGTCGCGAAGACCACCGCCTCCTGGGTCTCGGTACGGCGGGTCGCCACCTCGGTGCCGACCGGCACCGGAACCGTCTCCTCCTGGGCCGCCGACAGCCAGAACGTCACCTCGGTGCGGGCCGCCGACGGCGGGAACAGCGTGATGCCGACCAGGTCAAGGAAGGCCAGGTGGTTCTTCTCCGGGACCCGGTTGAGCCGGTACACGATCTGGTCGGCCATGTGCGCGACCGTCTCCACCAGCGTGATGCCGGGGTCGGAGACGTTGTGGTCGGTCCACTCCGGCGCGCGCTGCTGGATGTAACGCTTGGCGTCGTCGACGAACTGCTGGAAGCGCCGGTCGTCGAGGTTCGGGGAGGGCAGGGCCATCGGGGATCAGCGGTCGCTTTCCGAGGAGTCCGAGGAGGCGGGCGGCAGGTCCGGCTCGTCGTGGGACGGGATGACGTAGAAGGGGAAGACCAGGCTGCGCGGGTTGTTGGTGCCGCGGATCGAGTAGCGGACGTCGATCATCAGCACGCTCGGGTCGGCCCCGGTGCTGACCTCGACGTCCTCGACCTCGATCCGCGGTTCCCAGCGGTCCAGGCTGGTGTACACCTCGTGCTGGATCCGGCCGGCGGTCTGTTCGTTGACCGGCGCGAAGACCAGGTCGTGGATGGCGCAGCCGAACTCCGGGCGCATCGGGCGTTCACCGGGGGCCGTGGACAGCACGAGCCGGATGGCCTCCTCGACCTCCTTCTCGCCGCTGACCAGGGCGATACCGCCGGTGGGTCCGATCCGCAGCGGGAAGGACCAGCCCGAGCCCACGAACTGTTCTGCCATCAGCTCCGCACCCGCCTCTCGCCGAGGACCTCGCGCCCGCTCATGCCGGGATCACCATCACCGTCAGTCCGCCCATCATCAGGTTGCCGAGGACCGGCACCTCGGGGGCCTGGATCGCCACGGTGGCCAGGGAGCTGATCGCGACGGCGGCGTTGCCGCGCAGCGACAGGGCCGCGTTCGCCATCAGGTTCACGGCGGCGGCGTTCACGGTGACCGCGCCCGCGGGGGACTTGATGTCGACGAGTTCCGCGCTCTGCAGGGAGAGCGGTCCGCCGCTCCTGATGCTGAGCGCGCCGCCCGCCTTCAGGGACAGGTTCGCGCCGGCCTCGACCGACACCGACCTGCTGCCCTTGATGGAGACGCTGCCCTTGCTGTCCACGGTGATCTCGGTCTTCTGCCGGTCGAGGTGGACGGTCAGCTTGTCGTCGCCGCTGGCGAGCCGGACGCCCTGTTTGCGGCCCCGCTGGTCGAGCAGGTCCATCCGGTTGCCGACGCGGTCGGAGATCGTGTGCCGGGTGGCACGGCCGCGCATCCCGTCGTGCAGCGGTACGTCCCTGACCCTGGTCGGCTTGTCCTTGCCGTTGTAGAGGCCGCCGATGACGTACGCGTGGTCGAGGGCGCCCCGGTCGAAGGCGACCAGCACCTCGTCCCCGACGTCCATCGGGAACACCCCTCCGCCGCGCACCCCGCCCATCTGCACGGTCCGCGTCCAGTCGCTGACGTAGGTGTCGTCGAGCCAGGGGAACTTGATCTTCACCCGGCCCTGCTGGAGCGGGTCCTGCACGTCGGTGACGAGCGCCGGGGCCACACTGAGCTGCCGGTCGGAACCGGCGTCGGTGCCCCCGCCGCCCGAGGCCACCCCGTACAGCGACCGCCACTGCCGGCCGCTGACCGTCACCCAGGTCTCGTAGTGCTTGGCGTCGCCGAAGACGTGCCGTACCGAGGTCACCGTGTACTTGCCGGCGAAGGGCGTGCCGACGTCCTTGAGCGCCACCGGCACCCCGGGCCGCAGCTGCGGGTTGCCCCGGACGATCACCTCGACCTCCGCGAACCCGCTCGTCACGTCGTCGGAGAGGGCGTCGGCCGCGAACTTCACCTCGGACTGCTTGTCGTAGGGGGTACGGGTCTCGACCAGCTTGGCCGTCGGGAACTTCGCGTAGGCGTCGCCGGGGGTGGCGCCGATGCTGTACGCCTTGTTGCCGTTGGCCTTCGAGGTCGCGGTGAGCGTCTTCTTCGTCGTCACGTCCCAGCCGCGGGACTCGACCGTGGCGACCTGGTCGGCGGCGGTCACCGCGGAACGCAGCCGCAGGATGTCGTGCCCGGCCTCCAGGACGAAGGGGCTCTTGTCGCCGTCCGTGCTGGTCGAGGGCGCCCCGGAGGCGTCCTTCGGCTTCACGAACTGGAACTTGCCCTTCGCGTCGACCGACATGACCATCTCGTTCTCGTCGGCGAGCCGCGCCAGGAACTCCCAGTCGGTGACGTTGCTCTGGCTGATGAACTCGTAGACGGTCTTCGTCGCGTCGATCCGGCCGATCGGCACCCCGTCCTGCCCGGCCAGCTTGCGGGCGATGTCGGAGGCCGTCTGGTTGCGGTAGGCCACCACCCGGCGCTGGCGCATCAGCCTGAAGCCGTTGTCGTAGCCGCGGATCACCGCGTAGCTGCCGGTGCCGTCGTACTCGGCCTCCATCGCGGTGACCTCGCCGGTCAGCAGCGGGCCCGCGGTGTCCAGGCCGTCGGACATCGGGGTGAGCACCACCTCGCTGCCGAACTTGACGCCCAGGTCGCCGAAGAGCTTGCGGTCCTTGTCGCGGAAGGTCAGGTGGAAGGCGGCGGGCACCCCGACCCCCTGGTCCACGTGGGCCTCGACCAGCGCGGACCCCCACACCGGGTCGGACTTCAGGTCCTTCCCGTCGATGGTGACCTTGATGATGTTCGAATACGCGTACTTCACCATCAGCGCCGCACCTCCTCGGCGGCGGGCAGCACGAGTTCCGTGCCGGTGGGCAGCCGGTTCGGGTCGTCGATCCCGTTGGCGTCGGCGATCGCCCGCCACGCCGACGCGTCGCCGTACTCCCGCCAGGCCAGCGCCTGCAGCGAGTCCCCGGCGACCACCCGGTGCACGCGCTGCGCGGTGAGCGCCCCGGAGGTCGGGTTCTGCCCGGGGGTCTTGGTCGGGATCTCCTGGAGCTGCAGTCGGCAGGTGGCCCGGATGGGCATCCCGCTCGTCCCGAACAGGGTGTAAGAGGCGTCGGCGGAGGCGACGAACGCCGTGAAGCGGGCCGTCGAGAACGAACCCCACTCGAAGACCACCCACGGCGGCGAGGGCCGCTTGTTCGCGATGCTCTGACTGGTGACCTCGCAGCAGGTCAGCAGCGACTCGACCTTCTTGAGCACCGTGTTGTCGGTCGGGTCGTCGGAGGAGTCCAGGAAGATCTCCACGTTCATCTGCCGGGGGTACGCGCCGAGGAACTCCGGGAGCGGGCCGTCGCGTTCGATCGGCGCGTACGAGGACTTCCAGTCGGCGCGGCGGCCGATGCTGAGCTGCGCCGGGTTGAAGTCGAAGTGGAAGGACTTGATGAGAGCGCCCGGGGTGCGGCTGCCGCTCGGTGGGGGCTGGTGGATCTCCAGGGTGGCGCGCACGAGGCTCTTGCCGGCGCCCCGGCTGCTGCTGGCCATGTCTTTCGTCTCGTCTCTCTCGTCCCGGTCAGTCCGTGAAGCCGTGGTGGGTGATCTCCAGGACCTCGGTGGCCACGGCGGGGCTGGCGGGGTCCAGGGAGGGGCCCTGCCAGCTCACGGGCAGGACGTCGAGAAGACCCCAGCGGGCGACCTCCGAACCGTCCGCCCGCAGTGCCGTGATCTGGGCGGTGGGGCGCTTGATGCCGGTCTGCACGGAGGAGATCCACTTGGCGACCTTCGAGGTGTCCGGGGTGAGCGGACGGGTCAGCCGGATGGTGGAGAAGGTGACGCGGGTGGGCAGTTGCCACACGAAGCCGTTGTTGCCGCCCTCCTGCCTGCGCTCGACCTCCACCTGCGAGGACAGCCCCTGGCACCCGTTGAAGTAGCCGAGGCTCTCGCCGTCGATGGAGAGGCTGAACCAGATCGTGGTTCCCGGGTCCTGGCGAGCCATCGGGGGCCTTTCTGTGGGTGGGGCGGGTGACGGGTGGTGGGTGGTCGGTGGTGGTGGGTGGGCGGGGGTCAGGGGCGGAAGTCGCGCAGCTTGCCGACGCGTTCGCGGTCCCGGCGCAGTTCGGTGCGGACCTGCCGGGTGATCCGGTCGATGATCCGGTGGACCAGTGCGTCCACCTGGTACTCGGTCAGGGCCCGGGGGTCGAAACCGCCCTCCTCGATCGCCATGTACGCCGGCGGATCGTCGTCGCCTGACGAGGCGGAGGCGGAGTACGACGGCGGGGGATCGTCCGGGGGTGAGGACGAGGGCGGCGGCGGAGGTGGCGGGGGCGTCTCGGACTTAGTGAGCGGGGCGTGGGGGCGGGTGGGGGTGGGGGTGGAGGTGGAGCCGGTGACCGGGGTCTTCTTCACGGAGTGCGGGGGAAGGACCGGCGGGAGCGAGGTGGGGAGGGGGTCGCGCTGGACGGTGGGGGGGTTGAGGGGCGCCAGGGGAAGGGGGGTCGTGCTGCGTCGGGGGGCGGTTGCGCCGGTGCCGGTGGTTCGGAGGGGGACCGGCTGGGAGGTGCCGGCGGCGGGGGTCGCCCGCTGCACCGGGAGGGCGAGGGAGGGGGCGGCGGCCGCGGTCGCCGTGCCGACGGGCGTGGGCGGGAACGTCCGGCGCGGCGCGCTGTCCGACACGTGGGCGGGCGTGTTGGCGGAGGGGGTGGCGGGGTGCCGCTGGACGGATACGGGGGCGACGCCGGGTACGTGCGCCGGCGCGCTGTCCGGTGGGGTGGCGGGGTGCCGCTGGACGGGCGCGAGGGGCGGGGCCGGGGCCGGGGGTTCGGTCAGGAACGGGGGTGTGGCGGGGGTGAAAGGGGGCTGGTGGTAGGCGCCGGGCGGGATCGACGGTGTGTGGGGGGTGGGTGGGTTCGGGGCGGTCGCCGGAGACGGCCGGCCGGCCGGGCGGTTCGCCGTGCCGGCCGGTGTCTGCCGCTGCACGGGCCGTGCGGGGGACGTGAGGGGGGCGCCGAGACCGAGGCGGGGAGTGCGGGAGGTGCCGGTTGTGCCCGGGGTGCCGGGGGCACGCTGGGCGGATGCGGATGCGGATGCGGGAGCCGGAGCCGAGGGGGTGGGGGCAGGGGCAGGAGTCTCCGTGCTGTGCGTGGTCCGGCGCTGCACCGGAGGGTTGGTTGCGGCGGCGGCTGCGGGGCGTGCGGGTACCGCGCGCGGCGGTGTCAGGGGGGCGCCGAGGCCGGGACGGGGGGTGCTGGGCGGTGACACGGTGCGCTGCACGGAGGGGGTGCTGCCGCCGGTCGCCGGCGTGACGGCCGGTGGGGGCTGGTCGCGCGGTTCCCCGCGCCCCTGACGGGGCGCTGTCGTCGCCATGTCTGTCGGGCCGCCGTGAGCCGGGAGGGGTGCTTTCGCAGCAGCGGCCGCCGCGCCACCGTCGCCCTGTCCGGACACCGACGACGCCCCGCCCGCCGAGCCATCCCGGCCCCGAAGGGGCACCGCAGCGGCATCGCTCTGACCGGGCACTGTCGACGCCGTGCCTGACGGGTCCCGACGGCGCTGAACGGACACCGCAGAAGCCCCACCCGCCGAGCCATCTCGACCCGGCAAAGGCCCACCCGTCGCAGCACCAGCGGGACCACCTTCACCTTGACCCGAAGCCGACGGCACCCCGGCCGCCGAACCTCCATCACCCTGACGGGACTCCGACGACGCCACGCCTGACGGGTCCCGACGGCGCTGAACGGACACCGCAGAAGCCCCACCCGCCGAGCCATCTCGACCCGGCAAGGGCACCCCAGCCACGGCACCAACCGAGCCGCCCTCACCCTGACGGGACACTGACGGCACCACACCCGCCGCACCGCCCTGGCGCTGAACGGACGCCGTTGACGGGCCGGCTGTCGAGCCATCTCGGGCCTGCGAGGGCCGCCCCGTCGCAGCACCCTCACCCGACACCGACGGGACCACACCCGCCGTGTCGGCCTGGCGCTGGACGAACGCCGTCGACGGGCCACCTGCGGGGCCACCCCGGCCCTGAAGCGGCGGCCCCGTCACAGCACCAGCCGAACCACCCACACCCGCCGTGCCACCCTGGCGCTGAACGGACGCCGTCGACGGCCCACCCGTCGAGCCATCTCGGCCTTGGGAGGGCCGCCCCGGCGCGGCACCAGCCGGATCACCTGCACCCTGACCCGACACCGACGGGACCACACCCGCCGTGTCGGCCTGACGCTGAACAGACGCCGTCGACGGCCCGCCCGCCGAACCACCCCGCCCCTGCGAGGACTGCCCCGTCGCAGCACCCTGACCCGACGCCGACGGGACCACACCCGCCGTGTCGGCCTGGCGCTGCACGGACGCCGTCGACGGGCCACCTGCGGGGCCACCCCGGCCCTGAAGCGGCGGCCCCGTCACAGCACCAGCCGAACCACCCACACCCGCCGCGCCACCCTGGCGCTGAACAGACGCCGTCGACGGCCCACCCGTCGAGCCACCTCGGCCCTGGGAGGGCCGCCCCGGCGCGGCACCAGCCGGATCACCTGCACCCTGACCCGACGCCGACGGCACCACACCCGCCGTGTCGGCCTGACGCTGCACGGACGCCGTTGACGGGCCGGTTGTCGAGGCGCCCCGTTCCTGGAGCGGGGCTCCCGGCGCGGCACCGGTACGGCCGGGGGCGTCGCCGCGGGGCGTTGTCGTCGGAGGGGTGTCCGGGGTCGCGCTCTTCGGACGCCGCTGAACAACCGTCGGCAGCGACGGTGCCGCCGGTGCCGTACGGCCGCTGTCCGAAGCACCGCTCGACCGCCGCTGGACAACAGGTGCGTGGGCCGGCGGGGTCGTACGACCGGCGGCAGCCGTGCGCTGTCCCGGTGGGCGTGGGGCCGCGTCCGGCGTGGCGGGACCTTCGGACCGGCCCGGCGGCGGAGCCGCTCCCTCGGGCGCCCGCTGCACCACCGCGTCCCCGCCCGCTTCGCCCCCCGCTCGGTCACCCTCGTCCGCCGCCACCGTCCGCGGCGCCGACGGCAACGTACGGCGCTGCGCGGCCGTGGCCGCCGTACTCGTCGGCGCCTGCGTCAGCGCGCTGCGCCGAGGCGTGACAGGCGGTGCCGGTGTGACCCGGGGGCCGGTGGCCGGAGCCGGGACCGCCGGGGTCGCCTGCGGCGCCCATGCCACCGGCACCGCACCCGGGGCCGTAGGGGCAGTCGCCGACGCGGACCGCTGGACAGCGGGCGTCGCGCCCTTGACCGGCGCGTGGGCGGGAGTCGGCGACGTCGCCGCACTCCCCCCGTTCCCAGCGCGCCCCACCAGGGGCACCCGCTGCACCGCAGCCGCCATGAGCCCTCGCGGCCCGCCCCCACCTCCGGAACCCCTCACACCACGTGCGCCGCTCGCACCACCCGTCTGCGCCGGAGCGGCCGAACTGACCGGACCGGTCGGACCGGCCGGACCACCCCCGACCGCCCGCAGCGGCACCACCGGAACCGCTGCCCCACGGCCGCCCGCCCGTGCCGTCGGACCCGCCAACGGCAGTGCCTGCGCGGGGCGTTCGAGACCGCCCAGCGCTCCCGTGCCCGTCAGCCCCGTGGCGCCGCCGCTGCTCGCCAGGGTCGCGCTCGACTCGCCGTCCAGGACCGCGTGGGAGCGGGTGCCCATGAACGACGGGTTCTGCCACGTCGGCAGCCGCCCGCCGAACCCCGAGTCCGCGACCGGGCCGCCCGTCCCGAGCGCACGCTGGATCGGCGGCAGCCCGGACCAGGCCGCCGCCACCACGGGACGTGACACCGCACCACGGACCTCGTCCCCGGCCGAACCCGGGGCCGGACCTGCCACCGCTCCCGAAGCCCCGTCCCCGGCATCGCCCCCGGTGCCGCGGTCGCGTCCCCGTGCTCGGTCCCAGAAGCCCACCGTTCAGCCCTCCGTACCGGCGGCGGCAGCCGCCCTGGTCACCAGGGACGCGATCTCGGCCGTGTAGCGGCGGCGGTCGGCGTGCTCCAGGTCCAGGATGTCCTCGAGGTTCCAGTGGAAGTGGTAGGCGACGTACGCGATCTCCTCGTGCAGCCGGTCGGTCGCGTACGTCACGATTCCCCCAGGCGGCTCCCGCCGAGTTCCACCTCGAAGGGCTCCGAGCAGTGCGGGCAGTTGACCGCGGCCCGGGTGTGGCCCTCGGCGTTGATCTGGCGGTAGAAGTCCTGGAGGAACGCCAGGTCGGAGGCGAACATGTTCTCCACGATGCCGTCGTGCATGAGCGGCAGCGTGCCGAGCCGGGTGATGACCCGGCCCAGCAGGACCACCGACAGGAACGCCGGGTTCTCCTGGACGCGGATGTCCCGGAGCGGGATCAGCTCGTCCCGTGCCGTCGACAGCCGCATCACACCGTCGCGGTGGACGGTGCCCTGCTCGTCGACGTACCCGCGGGGCAGCTGGAACGGGAACTCCGTGCGCAGCACCTCGCGGGGCGCCTCGGGTTGCGGGGCGGCCGGGGGCGCCGTCACCTCCGGTGCGAGCGGCGCCCCCACGCTCCCGGCCCGGCCGGCCGAACGCCTCATTACTCGATGACCAGTTCTTCGAACGTGATGGTCACGGACTCGGTCAGCGCGGACGCCTCGCCCGCCTTGACCGTGCTGGTGTCGATCTTGCTGCACCAGGCGTTGCGCAGGTTGTAGCGCTTCACCGGGGTGTTCTGGAAGTCCATCATGATGATGGTGGCGTTCTTGCGGGCCGTGGCCATCTGGCCGTTGATCGACTCGTTGATCCACTGCGTGAACGACGACGACTGGGTCATACCGCGTACGACCGTGCAGGTGCCGTTCTTCTTCACTCCCGGCAGGTTGCGGACGTGGTTCTTCCCGTCCGGCGTGTTCTGCTGGTAGGTGATGACGTCCTGCTCCATCGACAGACCGCTGACCTCGGCGAGGTACTCGACCATCACGCCGTCGATCTGCAGGCCGAAATTGTGTGATGTGAGGGCGTCACCCGGCTGGAGACTCATGTCCTACTGCCCGTTCTGCTGAAGTTGCCTGGAAAATCGGTTGGTCGGGGGAAGAGCCGGTGGTGCTACTCCTGCAGTTCGCCGCTGCCGCTGGAGAACTGGGCCAGCCGGAAGATCACGAACTCGGCGGGCTTGACCGGCGCGATGCCGATCTCGCAGATCACGCGGCCGACGTCGACCGACTCCGGCGGGTTCGTCTCCTCGTCGCACTTGACGTAGTACGCCTCCTCGGGCCGCTGCCCGAACAGGGCGCCGCTGCGCCACTCGTTGACGAGGAACGCGGAGATGTTGCGCCGGATGCGGGCCCAGAGGTTGTGGTCGTTGGGCTCGAAGACCACCCACTGGGTGCCGATCAGGATCGACTCCTCCAGGTAGTTGAAGTACCGGCGGATGTTCAGGTAGCGCCAGGCCGGGTCCGAGGAGAGCGTGCGGGCGCCCCAGATGCGGATGCCGCGGCCGGGGAAGGCACGGATGCAGTTCACGCCGATCGGGTTGAGCAGGTCCTGCTCGCCGCGGGTGATCTGGAGCTCCAGGTCGACCGCGCCACGGATGACCTCGTTGGCGGGGGCCTTGTGGACACCGCGCTCGGCGTCGTTGCGGGCCCAGACGCCGGCCACGTGACCGGACGGCGGGATCAGCCGGGACTGGCCGGACGACGGGTCGAAGGTCTTGATCCAGGGGTAGTACAGGGCCGCGTACTTGGAGTCGTAGCCGGCCGTCTCCTGGCGCCAGACACGGATCTGCCGGGCGTTCAGGCCCGGCGGCGGGTCGATGACCGCGACCCGGTCGCCCATCAGCTCGCAGTGCGCGATCAGGCCGAGCTGGACGGCCTTGACGGCCTCCAGGTCGATCGCGCCGCGCTGGTAGGCGGCCATCAGGTCGGGCACCGCCACCATGGACACCTCGTCGACGGCCTCCAGGCCGCCGAAGCCGGTGCGGTCGGCGGAGTCGCCGAGGTAGGTGGCGGGGCCGGGGTGGGAACCGGCGTCCACGACGGGGGGCGCGGACGCCGGTGTCTGGGTCGGCGCCACGAGGGCCACCGTCTGGTTGTCCGGACGGGCCAGCTGCGCGGCGGGCGCGGCCTCGGTCACGGTGATGAGCTTGGAACGCTCCTTGACCTGCGTGACGACGTAGTTGCGGCCGCCCTTCTTCGCGGTCACGTCGAAGGTCTCGACGGGCTTGCCGCCGTCCTTCACGATCAGCTTGAAGCGCTCGGCGGGGCCCTCGCCCTCCGGGTCGGCGACCTCGACGCTCAGGTCGCCGGAGGCCACCGCGCTCACCGTGAAGGTGCCTAGCTGCTTGGCCTCGCCGGCCGGGAGTGCGGCGGGCGCGGCGGAACCGTTGACGGCGGCGGGGGACTTGGCGCCCTCGGGGGACCCGTCGGTCCCTTCGGAGGTGCCGCCGACGCGGACGACGTACGCGGCCGTGCCACCGTTGTTGAAGAAGCCGTAGACGGAGTGCGCGAGGTAGTACCCGTCGGTGAACTCACCGAAGGCCGCCACGTACTGCGTCCAGTTGGTCACCAGGGTCGGCTCGTTCAGCGGACCGGTCGGGGCCAGGCCCACGAAGGCCGCCACCGACGTGCCCACCCCCTCGATGGGGCGCGAGCCACTGGCCACCTCCTCGACGTAGACGCCGGGCGACAGGTAGGACGGCATGCTCTGCTCTCCTCGGGGTACGAGACAGGAACGTCTCCACCCTCACGCGCGAGGCCCGTCCGCCGAAACGGCCCGAGGTGCCTGCCCGGGGGCAGTCCGCGTGCCCGGAAGGGCAGGACACGCGGACCGGCGGGCCGTACCGGCGCCGGATGCTCAGCGCAGCGCGATGGTCAGCATCGCGCCGATCAGGTCGGGGTTCCCGGGAGTGGCCCAGCACTCGTACCAGGTACGCCCGGCCTCCCTGTCGTACATGCGGAAGTACCAGAGCGGGTCGCCGCTGTCGAGGGTGCAGCGGCCGCCAGGCTGCTCGCGGGCGTAGTTCTCCATGGTGACGTAGTCGTCGCCGGCCTTCTCCATCACACCGCCGAAGTGGTACGGCATGGGGCGGTCGCCGGTCGCCCGCATGTCCGCGAGCTGATCCGCGTCGGCCGGGGCGCGGACGGGCGGGGTGCGCGGCCCGCGTCGCGGTCCGGTGCGGAACCCGTGCTTGAGCGTGCGTATGCCTGCATGTACCGTCCTCTCGCCTCTCGTCGTTCTACCCGGGCCGGCGGCGGGACTGAAGAGCCGCAGGGGCACTCCTGGCACCCTGCCTTTCGTCCGGACGGCCAACTGAACGGCTCGTTCGGGCACTTGAAGCTGCCCTCGTTCCTGCGACACCGTCGCGGGCCGCCCGTAGCGTGTCGACGTGAGCCTGTGGACTTCTCTGGAACCCGCCTCCGCGACCGTCGACCCGGGCGGCAGCACGCGCGTACGCCTGCGCCTGCGCAACACCGGCGACGTCGTCGACGAGTACCGCTT